>JAJFHR010000179.1 GCA_021775515.1 Hyphomicrobiales bacterium
ACGAATGGCGGCCCTGATCGCCAAATGTATAGAGTTGTTCGACATAACCGAGATCAAGCCGGGTCTGCTCGCTGACCCATTTTCTCAGCCCGGTTTCGAGGGTGCGGTGATTTTCAGGTTCAAAAGGCCCATATGGAAGGCTGCTGAATAGCGGCATTGCAGTTGACGCAGTTTCAGATCTAACCACCAGGATCAACGCCTGGTCCCGATCCACGGTTACGATTGCGGCATTAAGGCTAATCAGAATTTGAGATGCCGTGACGGGCATGGGATTAATCCTGATCAAGTTTAACGGGTAAGGAAAATAGATCGCCTTGCCAGGCTGAGGCGCCGCGGCCAATAAACTCGACCGCGCGAACCATGCGTCCGTCACGGCTGAGCAGCCCGTCTGCCAGATGAACGATTAACTTGTTTGGGGTCGCAGAAGGAGAGGCCTGGCGCAAAACTCTGGCGAGGAACATCTCGTCGATGTCGGGATTGTTAACACAAAGGGTAATGAAGGCTGCAGCTGTTGAACGGCTGATGCCAGCCCAACAATGGATCAACAGCGGCGAGGTTTGCGGCCAGCGGGAAACAAAGTCGAGCAATTGTTCTACATGCAGGCGGCCCGGCGTTGCATACCCTGCTGCCGGAGCCGAGATGTCATTCATGGCAAGCTTAAGGTGATTGTCGCTGGCAATGGCCTGAGGTGTGGTGATCATGGTGGCCTGATCGAGCAGAGATATTAGATGGCTGGGCCTTTGTGCAGCTATCACCGTTTCGACGGTGCTCAAGGGGCAAACAAAAATCATAAGCAAGGTTACCGTCTAATTGACGTCGCGGAGTAACAATTATTTCAATTTTTTGAAACGTTTGAGAAATTCGGCTTGAGCCTTATGGGCAGTTAGCGCCTGAAGCTGAAAAAAGCTGGTGTTCGAGGGGCCAGAAAGACCGCGCGGCCGGCCAAAAAACTTTGACGCCTCACTCACGCTGAAACCTGCAAGTTGAGTGGCCTCAAGAAATGCCGAGGCCTTATCTGCGCGTTTGATAAGTTTGCGAACTCGCTCAGGTATGGCTGAAGGCAGGCCAAAGCGAATATGGATTGCAGACAACAGGTCGTCTTCAAAAAAACGGTAATCAATGCCCAAAGCTGCCTTGAACGGGCTAATCATGTCACCAACCACATATTCCGCTGCATCATGAAGCAGGGCGGCCAATCTCCACTGGCGTTCCAGGTCTCGATCGAAATGAGTGCAAAGATCATCAACCAGCAAACTATGTTGGGCTACAGAAAAGGCATGATTGCCAAGCGTCTGGCCGTTCCAGCGGGCGACCCGGGCCAGCCCGTGGGCAATGTCCTCAATCTCGATATCCAGAGGAGACGGATTGAGCAAATCGAGGCGCCTGCCGCTTAACATGCGCTGCCAGGCGCGGGGTGCTTGAGCTGATTTTGACAGGTTCAAATCCCTTGGAAGGTTAACGTGTTTTCATCAACGCAGTACATTGTGCGTGCCTGAAGCAGTCTGTCGTATGGTCATTGACCATGCCGACGGCTTGCATGAAGGCATAGATAATCGTTGGACCGCAAAAAGTGAAACCGCGTGATTTAAGATCTTTTGAAATTTGTTTGCTGAGGGGTGTTTCAGCTGGAATGTCTTTAAAGCTGGCAAAATTATTCTGGACTGGTTTGCCATCAACAAAATTCCACAGGTAATCGGAAAACCCGCCGTTTTCCTGGATTTCGAGGTAGCCGCGGGCGTTTTTTACCGTGCCCTCAATTTTCAGGCGATTGCGCACAATACCCTTATCTTGCATCAGCGCCTCAATCTTGCCGGGCGTAAAAGCGACGATTTTTTCCGGATCAAAACCGTCAAAGACTTCCTGAAACCTTTCGCGTTTCCGCAAGATCGTAATCCACGAAAGGCCAGCTTGAAAACCATCAAGGATGAGCTTTTCAAACAAGGCGCGGTTGTCATATTCCGGCACCCCCCATTCTTCGTCGTGATAGGCAACATATACCGGATCATCACTCGGCCAGGTGCAGCGGACGGTTGTGTCAATCGCCATTTTTTTCCCCCGGAAAGATAAACCGCACCCAGTCAGATTTGATGAGAGTAATTGGAGCGCCTGCCACCGTTAACGGGTCATCGACGGCGATTGCGGCATCTGCACGATCAAGGCGAATGGCGGCAAGTGCATGCATTCCCGTCGAGGTCAAAACCTCGCCAATAGATTTTTCACCGGCCAAGATTGCGGTGCCGGCTGTCAGCGGCTGTTTTGAAGATATTGCCAGAATTCTTTTGCGCGCTGCTTGTTTATGATGCATTCGCGAAACAACTTCCTGGCCGACATAACAACCTTTGGAAAAATCCACGCCATTGGTCATGTCCAGATTGCATTCATGAGGAAAGCGTTGGGACGATCCGATATCCGCATCGCTGTCGGCCAAACCAAGCTTTACTCTGTGTTCGGTGTAGGCGGCAGCGTCAACCACATTCAGGCTAGTTGTCTTTGTTTCTTGCGCCAGCACTTCGGCCTTTGCGATCAACCGCACACCTGCCTGGGCTGTTCTGGGATCAATATACCCGAATCCGCCCATCAACGAGCCTGCGGTTCCAGCTGCGCCGTTGGCGAACAACCTGTCCGCACCGTCTCCCCAGATACAGGCGACCTGATAGTTGTCTGGAAGGGGTTTTATTTCGACATCAGCCCGGAGTTTGTAAAACATCAGACGTTTAATGAGGTCGGCAGATTGATCCAGGCTGCATTCCAGCCAAAAGATTTTTGGCTGTGGTTGCGAGATAAAAAAGTCGAAGAGAATTTTTCCTTGTGGTGTTAACAAGGCTGCGTAAACTGCGTGGCTCTGGTCGACGCGGGAGATATCATTGGTAATTAGGCCCTGCAGAAAATTTTCTGCCTCTGCACCTGTAATTTCAAGCACAGTTCGGGTACAAAGCGTGCAAAATGACGGAACGGCCATTGTGAAAAAACTCCACCAGCTTAACATTGAGAATTATGGTCAAAATCACCAAGTCTATAGATGTACGTAAGCTTTAGACACAGTTCAAGGTGCAGGCCGATACAATTTGGGAACAATTCGATTTATGCCGAAAACATTTGATTTAATTCTAAAGGGCGGAATTGTCGTCAATCATGATGGTGTGGGCGAGCGTGATATCGCCGTTCGCGGCGGGAGAATTGCCGATATTGGCTCATTTGAGCAATCGCAGGCACAAGACATAGTCAATGTTTCCGGCTTGCATGTCCTGCCGGGGGTAATTGATACACAGGTGCATTTCCGCGAGCCAGGCGGAGAACATAAAGAAGACCTTGAAACCGGTGGACGGGCGGCGGCGATGGGCGGTGTTACCGCTGTTTTTGAAATGCCCAACACATCGCCGGCGACGACGAGCGAAGCAGCTCTTGCGGATAAAATTTCCCGCGCACACCACCGGATGTTTTGCGATTTTGCTTTTTTTATGGGCGGAACACGCGAAAATGTTGCCGACCTGCCGGAGTTGGAACGCTTACCCGGCTGCTGCGGTGTAAAAGTTTTTATGGGCTCATCAACCGGTAATCTGCTGGTTGATGACGAGGACAGTCTGGAGCGTATTCTTACCAATATTTCGCGCCGGGCAGCGTTTCACTCTGAAGATGAGGCGCGGCTTATCGAACGCAAGGGAGTGCGCCGGGAAAACGATCCGTCGAGCCACACTCGCTGGCGCGATAATGAAACCGCATTGAAATCTACTCAACGCCTTGTGCAAATGGCGCATAAAACCGGCGCAAAAATTCATGTTCTGCATATTTCGACGGCCGAGGAGATGATGTTTCTGCGCGATCATAAAGATGTGGCAACGGTAGAAGTGACGCCTCAGCATTTAACGCTTTTTACCCCCAAGGCCTATAATGATCTTGGCACCTATGCGCAGATGAATCCGCCTTTGAGAGACCGCCAGAACCAGCGGCAATTATGGTGGGGACTAAGTGCGGGCATAGCGGATGTTATCGGCTCTGATCATGCGCCGCATTCGACTGAAGAAAAAAATCAGCCTTACCCGAATTCTCCCTCAGGCATGCCCGGGGTTCAGACACTAGTGGCGTTGATGTTGCATCACGTCAATGCCGGGAGGCTTTCGTTGGAGCGATTGGTCGATTTAACCAGCCATGGCCCGCAAAGAGTATTTGGCCTCGCGCGAAAAGGGCGCATTGCGGCTGGTTATGATGCAGATTTCACAATCGTTGACATGAAGGCGACACGGATCATCAGCAATGACTGGATTGAAAGCAAATGCGGCTGGACACCGTTTGCAGGTAAAAGCGTCAAAGGCTGGCCACGCGGTACCATCATTCGCGGCCGCCGGGTGATGTGGGACGATGAACTTATCGGGACTGCCGGCGGTGAACCGTTGAGTTTCTGGTAGTGTTAGAACTCTTGCTTAATGGAGCAAAAACTCACCGTCGATATGGCGCATTTCAACCGGAGAAAAAATGCCGGTCGAGGCTACTCTGACAGAATGGAGCGGACCTTCCAGCTCTTTTTGCCAGAAGGCAAGGAACTTTCCCAAGACGGGAAATTTCGGCGCAATATCCATCTCCTGCCAGATGTAACTCTGCAATACTGCGGGAAAGTCTGGCATATGGTAGAGGATTTCAGCCGTAGTTAACTGATATTTTTCAACACGTACACTGTTATGAAACATAGTTCCTCCTTCGCTAATCGTTTAGTTTCCGCCTGCCTGTTTCCTTTCTTAAACCGTGTAATACCGCCATGTTGTCATTGATATTGTTAATGAATTATTGCGATCTGGTTTATTAAAGTGCCTGGCGCAGATAT
>JAJFHR010000180.1 GCA_021775515.1 Hyphomicrobiales bacterium
TGCCGTTTGGTATAAAATCCAACGGATAAGCAACCCGGCCGTTCTCCGTCAGTGTGGTATCGTCAAAATCAAACTCACGTGTATCATCGTCCATCATCACGTTTTCAAGAACACTGCCAAATCGTTGCGTGGTCGCAAATATTTCGGGCTCTGCCTCGGCCGAAAGTTTGATGGTTTTGGCGTAACACCCGCCCTCAAAATTAAAGATACCATTTTCCGACCAGCCATGTTCATCATCGCCAATCAATATGCGGGAAGGATCAGCGGACAAGGTTGTTTTGCCGGTACCGGAAAGGCCGAAAAACACGGCTGAATCATCATCTGCCCCCAAATTTGCGGAACAATGCATCGGCATGACGCCCTTGGCGGGCAGGTCAAAATTCAACATGCCAAATACTGATTTTTTTGTCTCACCGGCATAGGAGGATCCGCCAATTAAGACGATCCGCTTGGTGTAATTGCAGGCGATCACCGTTTCAGACCTGACATCATAGCGTTTTGGATCTGCTTTAAAGCTGGGCAGATTGATGACTGTAAACTTAGGAGAAAAATCACCAAGTTCGTGTGGCTCGGGCCGCCGCAGAAGATGGCGGATGAACAGCGCATGCCAGGCATATTCACAAAAAACCCGGGTCGGCAGCCGGTGTGCAGGATCGGCACCGCCGTAAAGATCCTGAACGAATAAATCCTTTCCTTCGGCAAAAGCCATGAAATCCTCATAAAGAAGATCGAATTTCTCCGGGGTCATCGCGGCTGCGTTATCCCACCACACGGTATCGCGCGTGGTATCGTCTTTTACGATAAATTTGTCGCGGGCCGAACGGCCGGTATGCAATCCGGTGACAACGGCCAACGGGCCGTTTTTTGCTGCCTTGCCCTCGTTGCGTTGGAGGGCCTGTTCATAAAGCGCTGCAGGAGAATGATTCCA
The DNA here is from genome assembly GCA_021775515.1 of Hyphomicrobiales bacterium. Lineage (GTDB taxonomy): Bacteria > Pseudomonadota > Alphaproteobacteria > Rhizobiales > JAJFHR01 > JAJFHR01. The sequence continues at coordinate 929 of JAJFHR010000180.1, forward strand.
GTACACAGTATTGAGATTTTTAAATCCACTTTCCTCGACACCAATTTTGCCAACATGAGGACCAACGTGCTTCACTTTCACTCTCCCGTATAAAAATTTGTACTCACAACACACCTAACGCAGCTAGACACGTTTTAGGAATATATTTTGGTTGAAGATTTTGTTCATAAACGACACAACAGTTTGCAGGCGGCAACAAATTTGTCTTGCGCCAAAAAGTTCGGATCAGATTTTAGGCAATGTATTGAACCACAACAACAGCAAAAAAAAGAGATTATTAATGCGCCCGGGCCTGATCGGCAAGCTCGACAAAAGCACTACGGGCATTTTTTACGTTTTCAAGCCGGTTTATAAAGGCCAGCCTGAGCGTTTGACCATCGGCAATGAGGTCGCATCCTTCAACATCACACCCGGAAATCTGCCAGTTTGCTGCCCCAGCGCCAAGAAGTTTGGTGGCAAAGAGCTGCACAACGTCAAGGTGGTCCGAATTCATGTGATCGATAATTTCATCCTCAATCTCAGCAAGGCCATCACTGCACGCCCCGGTCAATAAAAACTGGTCAGGTTTCACCTGGTAAATGCGCCCGAAACCGCCGACATAATGCACCATTTCAATTTTCATCGAAAAAAAATGAAAGTCGGCGAATTCCGAATATCCTCTGGCTTCAGGATTGCGGTTTAAATATCGGCGGCGCTCCTGTTCGCCGATGTCGAAATTTGCCGTACCGATCAGACTGGTGCGCCCCAGTGTCAAAGGATCGCCGGGTTTGCCAACTTCGTGCACCATCAGCGATATGCGGGGATCTTTGCGAATATTCTGGGTGTGGAGGGCTAGATCGGACGTCAAAAACACTGGCGAGCCATAGATATCTGTAGCAATTGATGCAAATGACACGTAGGGGTGGCGGGTATTTTGGTCCAGGGTGCCAAGTGCCCCGGTTTTGACCGAGCGCAGAATTGACCGGGCCGGCAGAGCTTTTTCAGCATCGCTCGATTTGGGCTCATCATTACCGCTGTTTTGGCCCGGCGAAGAAGGAATAGTGTCAGGCATAAACTGCCTCCCAGAAGTTTACTTTGTTTCAATCTAACAGGTTTGCTGGTATTTGACACTAACCCTAGGTAAAATCAACGCCACAATTTGCCCATGTTGCCCGCCTAGGGAAGCGTTAGAACAACAACAAATGGAATTATCTAATGCCCACGATTGCGCTCGTTGACGATGACAGGAATATTCTTACTTCGGTAAGCATTGCCCTGGAAGCTGAAGGATATCAGATTCAAACCTATACGGACGGAGCCTCAGCGCTTACGGGTTTTTCGGCCAGCCCCCCTGATATTGCCATTCTGGATATTAAAATGCCAAGGATGGATGGCATGGAGCTGTTGCGGCGAATGCGGCAAAACTCTGAGATTCCGGTCATCTTTTTAACGTCAAAGGATGAAGAGATAGATGAATTGTTCGGCCTCAAAATGGGAGCGGATGATTTTATACGCAAACCGTTCTCTCAACGCTTGTTGGTTGAGCGGGTAAAAACGATTTTACGCCGATCCCAATCAAGGGAAACTTCTGCAGCAGTTCAGCCTGTTGCCGGCGTGATTGAGCGTGGTAAGCTGATTATGGATCCAGAACGCCACTCATGCACCTGGAATGGAAAGCAAGTGGTTTTGACGGTTACGGAGTTTCTTATCCTGCAATCACTGGCGCAGCGACCCGGAATTGTAAAAAGTCGCGATTCTTTGATGGATGCGGCCTATGAAGATCAAGTCTATGTTGATGATAGAACCATCGATAGCCATATCAAGCGTCTGCGCAAAAAATTTAAAGTCGTTGACAAGGATTTTGACGTTATCGAAACGCTTTACGGCGTGGGATATCGGTTTAAGGAGGCAATGTAACGGTTAATGGTTGCTGAGACGGAGCACTTGGTCGACGCATCAGCCCACCAGGGTTCAGAGGCCCGGGGGGAGGGGAAAAGTCTTGGGCACCGAACCAAAAGAAAAAACCCTCTTTTCAGATTTTCCTCGTTAACGCGCCGTATTGTCATACTTAACCTTGCCGGTCTTGTACTTTTTGTCTCCGGGATTCTTTATCTCAACCAGTTTCGCGCCGGTTTGACGGATACCAAGGTTCAAAGCCTGTTGGTGCAGGGCGAGATTATTGCTGGAGCCATTGCGAGTTCAGCAACGATTGAAACAGATTCCATCATATTTACGCCAACCCCTATTCCTGAATCACCGATAGGAGAAACGCCTGCGCAGGAAGATGAAGATATCCAGAGTCTGGATTTTCCGATTAATCCGGAACAGGCAGCGCCAATTCTCAAACGTTTGATAGTGCCGACCAAGACCCGGGCACGTATTTATGACCGTGAAGGCGTGCTGATCGTCGATACGCTCAATCTCCGCAACCGTGGCGCTATCATGAGGTTTGATCTGCCGCCGCCAAATATCGAAAAAAAATCAACAGTTGAAAGTTTTTTCAAGGATATTTGGACCACGATAATTCGATGGGCGTTTTCACGAGATTTACCATTGCAGCGTGAAATCGGCGGGCATAACGGCCGTGTTTTTCCCGAAGTCACTACCGCCTTGTCGGGCAATAATGCCAGTGTTGTCAGAGTCAACAAACAAGGCGAGTTAATCGTCAGCGTGGCGATACCGGTTCAACGGTTTCGAGCGGTTCTCGGGGCATTGGTCCTGTCAACTGAAGGCGGCGATATCGACAGTATTGTGCGTGCCGAACGCTGGGCGATTTTTCGGGTATTCTTGGTCGCCGCAAGCATTACGGTTTTGCTGTCATTATTGCTTGCGGGCACCATCGCTGGACCGGTTAGACGCCTGGCAGAGGCAGCGCAGCGCGAGCGCCGCGTTGGCGCAAAATCGCGTGTCGAAATCCCTGATTTGACTGACCGGCGCGATGAAATTGGCTATTTATCGGGATCCTTGCGGGAAATGACCGATGCCCTATACGGCCGGATTGATGCCATCGAAAGATTTGCCGCAGATGTGGCCCATGAGCTAAAAAACCCGCTTACGTCCTTACGCAGTGCTGCTGAAACACTGCCTCTGGCCAAAGATGATGCCGTGCGGTCTCGTTTGTTAGTCATCATCGAAGAAGACGTTAAACGTCTGGACCGGTTAATTAGCGATATTTCAGATGCTTCCAGACTTGATGCCGAGCTTGCCCGCGAAGAAGCCGAGCCTGTCGATATTGCCGATATGCTTGCTGCCGTTGTTGCTGTTGCCCAAGATACACAATCACAAGATACCGTGCCGATCCGTCTGACCATCGTACCCGATCCTCAGGCTGAAAAGGCATACGTTGTTGAAGGCCATGATATCCGTCTGGGACAGGTCATTCGCAATCTTTTGGATAACGCCCAGTCGTTTTCGCCCAAAGATGGCGTGATTAAGGTGAGCGCTGAACGGGTTGATGACACTATTGAAATTGTCGTTGAGGATCAGGGACCGGGTATTCGTCCCGAAAGCAAAGATAAAATATTTGACCGCTTTCATACTGACCGCCCCGGAGAAGATGAATTTGGCAAAAACTCTGGCTTGGGTCTGAGTATTTCAAAGCAGATAATTGATGCCCACAACGGAAAAATCTGGGCCGAAAACAAAATGAGTGAAGACGAAAACCCGCGGATAACAGGTGCTTGTTTTCACGTCAAATTGCCGGCGGCATACAAATTGAAAGTTTAGAACATGGCTGAACGGACATCAGAAACGAGACATGGGACATTTGTCAAAGTGGGGCCTGTTGGCGTGCTCATTGAGGGCAAGTCGGGCTCCGGCAAATCTGCCCTTGCGCTAAGGCTGATTGATGAGCCGGGCCGCGGTATCGGCAACGTCGAACTAATAACGACCCTTGTCGCCGATGATCAGGTATGTCTGTGGCGTGAGGAAAATTCGGCCATTATTTATGGCAAAGCCCCCTCGACTATTGCCGGTCTGGTTGAAATCCGTGGCTTGGGATTAGCGAATGTTGACCACCTGGACCAAAGCAGGCTTCATCTAATCGTCCGGATAACAGAATTGGAAGAGATCGAAAGGCTGCCGGATTTTCCACATACAAACATCTCCGTTTTGGGCCAACCTGTCCCGGTAATGGATATTTCGGCGACCGATATGGCCGGCCCGGCCAAGGTCAGATCTGCCGTGATCGCGCTGCTGGAGGATTGCCTGATTGAAAATGAATATCTTTGCAGTTAGAGGATAGCTTTGCGACTGCACATTGTATGATGATTTAAGTGATTATATGGTGCGCAATGTGTTGCGATGCGGTTATAATCCCGCACCAGATCAACCCGGTTTCACGTGGAGACAATTGAAGCTGGGAAATCTGAACGATTTAAATGGTCAAAGATTTTTATCTGCGCTCGTCAACGTGCGGG
>JAJFHR010000019.1 GCA_021775515.1 Hyphomicrobiales bacterium
AGCATCAATTTCGGCTTGTTCGACTTCCTGGGCTTCTCTAATCCGGGCACCCGCCAGGGCCTTGGCACGGGCATCTTTTTCCTCGTCGGTCAAGGTTCTAAGAACGGCCCCGGAAGATCTCTTGACATCAGCAACTTTGGGTTTAGGCGCTTCTTTGACTTCGCTTTTCGGCTCTTCAACAACTGGTTTTTCAACAGGTGCAGCCGGACGCTCTGCCGCACCACCGGGTGTTGCAATGGAGCGTTTGCGTTTCTTTTCAACAAGAACAGACTTCGATCGGCCATGCGAAAAATTTTGCCGCACATGTCCCGATTCTACGGTGCGCCGCAGACTCAACGTCTTACCACCGCCAACCCGTGATGTTGATTGTTCTGTGTCTTCAGTGTCGCTCATGCACTTCACTTTCTCCGCGGATATTCAAATTTCCGCTTCTACTCGTCTTCATATTGTTTCAGCCGCGCAACGGCGGAAACCAAATTTTTTCCAAAACGTTCACATGTAACCGCAGCATGTATCACATTTTCCAGTCCTAAAGCCAAACTCAATTCTTCTGTGGTAAAGAAACTGACGATCGGTATCGTTTTTGCCGCTTCACCATACTGTGACTTCAAACTGCCTTCTATCTTACGCTTTCCATCTGCCGCACCATCCTGCGCCTGGATTAACACAGCCACTTTTCTTTTGGCAATTTGGCGCTCTACTTTCGCAGCTCCACTCACCAGAACGCCAGCTTTTTTAGCTAAACTCACTCTTGAAATTGCGTCCTGTTTTAACAGCTTCGCAATTAACTCAGTCAAATTACCGCCATCGGCGATAGATGTTTTAAATGCCCGTTTAAAAGCTCCTTTAGCGACAGCCTGTTCTACGACTTTCCGCTTAGAACATACCCAAGCACCGCGCCCTGGCAGCTTGGACTTAAAATCAGGAACAAGCACATTTTCCGGTGACAAAACAATGCGAATGAGATCTTCTACCGGTTTGCTCTTCCGCGTTGCTACGCACATGCGGGTTTTAGCGCTATCTTTTCCTTTAGGCAAATTTTCAACATCACTTTTCAAGGCAATTAATTTTATTCCGTATTTGTTTCTCCGGTTTCAGGCGCTAAGGCTTCTGTTTCTACCTCTTCGCTTTGACCATTATCCGCTTCTTCCGTTTCCGGACCGAGCAGATCTTCTTCAGTAATCCAGCCTGCTTTCACCCGCGCCCGCATAATCATAGCTTCTGCATCGGCAGATGACATTTCGCTTGCCGAAAAAATACCTTCATGGCGCTTAACTTCGCCATCTGCCCGCTCAACCCAGCCGGTAAGCTCATCGGTGGCACAACCCGCAAAATCCTCAACGCTTCTGATTTCGTTTTCACCAAGCTTGACAAGCATAGCTGAAGTTAACCCGGGAATTTCGGCAAGATCATTCTCAACTTTCAATTCTTTGCGCTTAGCGGTCAGTTCAACCTCTATTTTTTCTATATATTCACGAGCTCTGGTTTGAATTTCAATTGCTGTGCTTTCATCAAACCCCTCAATTTCGGCAATTTCATCAACTGAAACAAAGGCGACCTCATCGATTGTACTGAAACCTTCCGAGGCCAAAAGTTGAGCGATCAACTCATCAACATCGAGAACTTCCGCAAACAATTCGCTACGTTGAGCAAATTCGGCCTGGCGGCGCTCCGATTCTTCCGTCTCGGTGAGAATATCAATGTCCCACCCGGTCAATTGCGAGGCGAGTCTGACGTTTTGTCCCCGGCGGCCGATTGCCAGGCTCAACTGCTCATCTGGAACTACGACTTCAATTCGTTCCGCATCTTCATCCAAAATCACCTTCACAACTTCAGCAGGCGCCAAGGCATTAACGATAAACGTGGCTGCATCGGGCGACCACTGGATGATATCAATCTTTTCGCCCTGAAGTTCATTGACCACTGCCTGAACACGGCTACCGCGCATACCTACGCAGGCACCTACGGGGTCAATCGCACTATCTTTGGAAAAAACGGCGATTTTTGCTCGGCTGCCGGGATCCCGGGATACAGACTTGATCTCTATTATACCATCGTAGATTTCCGGCACTTCCTGGGAAAACAGTTTGGCCATAAACTGTGGGTGGGTGCGGGACAAAAATATCTGGGGCCCGCGTTGTTCGCGCCGGACATCGTAAATATAGGCGCGGATGCGATCACCATTGCGGAAGTTTTCCCGTGGCAAGGCTTCGTCTCTGCGGACAACGGCTTCGCCCCGACCCAAATCAACAATAATATTGCCATATTCAACCCGCTTGACGATGCCATGTACAATTTCGCTAATACGGTCCTTGAATTCTTCAAATTGGCGCTCACGTTCTGCTTCACGCACCTTTTGAACAATGACCTGTTTGGCATTTTGCGCAGCGATGCGGCCAAAATCAATTGGCGGCAGCGGTTCAGAAATAAAATCACCCAAAATTGCTTCCGGATTTCGCTTTATCGCCTCTTTCAAGGAAATCTGTACTGCGTCCATCTCAACAGTCTCAACCACTTCCAAAAGCCGGGACAGGTGAATTTCACCGGTGTTGGGATCGATTTGGGCACGAATTTCATTTTCACTGCCATAGCGAGAGCGCGCTGCACGTTGAATGGCATCTTCCATGGCGCCAATCACGACCATTCTATCTATGGTCTTTTCACGGGCAACTGAGTCCGCAATCTGCAGCAACTCAAGCCTATTTGCACTAATTCCTAATTGAGACATGACCTTTTCTCCACTCAATCCTGTCGCTCTTTGCCGCTTTTCATAGCAGCATCAATAAGTTGGTCCGTTAAAATCAGCCGTGCCGATGATAGCTGCTCGAAAGGCAATTCCACCACTGTGCTGCCGTCTCCTTCATCTATCCCGAGAATAACTGATCCATCTTTAAACCCCTTGACGATACCACGGTAGCGTTTGCGGCCATCAAGAAGCTGTGTCAATTCGATTTTAGCTTCGTGGTCCTTCCAGCGGTCAAAATCGCTTGGCCGGACCAAAGGTCTGTCAATTCCAGGAGATGATACTTCAAGAAAATACTCTCCAGGTAAAATATCTTCCACATCAAAAATCGGCGATAATGTGCGGCTTACGATTTCACAATCACTTACCGTCATTGACCCATCCGGCCGTTCTGCCATTATCTGCAGTGTGCAGCCATTATCACCGGTTAGCTTTAATCGTACAAGCCGGTAACCCAAATCTTCCAACACCGGCTCTGTGAGTTCAACAATTCTTCGTGCAGCACCGGTTTCGTTTTCCAGCCGTAATTCCGGTTCGGTTTCCATCAAATAATTTCCTCGAAACACCAGAAAAATCTGCGGCAATCCGCTGAACAGTAAGCTGCTTTTCAGCAATAAAAAAAGCGGACCCGGGGGCCCACTTCAAACAGAGCACTATCTGACGCTATTTGATATGGTTTCTTGATTACGACTAATACACCCATCTTCATTAAAACTGCAAGCTTTTTGACTTTGTGCCGGCTTAACGTTCTTAAAATTATCCTCCGAAGTGCGGACAAATGTCAAATAAACCGGTGTGCGGCCTGCGGCCACAGCCTTTTTTTCGTACCGTGTCTGAGGTCTTTCGGCCGGTTCACAGTCCAGGGGTACAAAAAAGCTGTTGTCATTTATATGATTTTTGGTCCAGCTAACGTAGTCTGGAATGTCACTTGCGAAACAAAGATGAGCACCAGGTTTCATGACGCGAGCCAGTTGGTTCAATGTATTCTGGTTAATGATGCGGCGTTTGTGATGCCGTTTTTTCGGCCAGGGATCGGGGAAAAGAATATAGACTTTTTCCAGTCCACCTGGCGGTAACCAGTCAAGAAGATCGCGGGCGTCATTGTCATGAATTCGTATGTTTTTAAGGTTGAATTCCTCAATGGCGCTTAACAGTTTGGCAACGCCATTTACAAAGGGTTCACAGCCGATAAAACCAATTTCAGGTGCCTTAATTGCCTGCCAGATCAGATGCTCACCACCGCCAAACCCGATTTCCAGATGAAATCGGGTGATGTTGCCGTCAAACAGGCCGGACAACGGCAAATCCCTGCCGTCGTCGAGGACAGACTGCAACCGCATCCGGGGCAACAATTCATCGACAAGACGTTGCTGGCGCGCACTCAGACGGGGACCATGCTGGCGCCCATATAACCGGTTTTTAGCCCAGGGCACTTTGCAATGGTTCTACAAGGTCCGTTTTTTCCCAGGAAAAGCCGCCTTCACTATCCGGCGTCCGGCCAAAATGACCATACGCAGCGGTGCGTTCATAAATCGGCCGGCTCAGTTGCAAATGTTCTCTGATACCGCGGGGGCTTAAGTCCATGACCTCACAAATCACGCGTTCGATATCGGCATCATCTGCCTTGCCGGTTCCATAAGTGTCGACATAAACAGACAAGGGTTTGGAAACACCAATTGCGTAGGAAAGCTGGATGGAACATCTATCCGCCAATCCCGCGGCGACGACGTTCTTAGCCAGGTAACGGGAGGCATAGGCGGCAGACCTGTCAACTTTGGTCGGGTCTTTGCCGGAAAATGCGCCTCCACCATGGGGGGCTGCGCCGCCATAAGTGTCGACAATAATTTTGCGACCGGTAAGACCAGCATCGCCATCAGGGCCGCCGATCACAAATTTCCCGGTAGGATTGACATAAAAATCCTGTTCATTGCACATCCAGCCTTCCGGCAAAACGTCCTCGACAAAGGGTCTGACGAGTTCGCGGACATCTTCCTGTGACAGATCAACTCCATGTTGGGTTGAAACAACAACAGAGGTTGCGCAAACTGGTTTTCCATTTTCATATTGCAGAGTTACCTGGCTTTTCGAATCTGGCCCAAACCCAGTCTGCGTCCCGGCATGGCGGGCAGCGGCCATGGCTTCGAGAATTTTATGCGAATAATAAATCGGCGCAGGCATGAGAACCGGCGTGTCCTGACAGGCGTAGCCAAACATAATTCCCTGGTCACCGGCACCTTCGTCCTTATTGCCAAGCGCATCCACGCCTTGAGCAATATCGGCCGATTGCTGATGAACATGAACAGACACCTCAGCGTTTTTCCAGTGAAACCCTTCCTGTTCGTAGCCGATAGCCTTTACCGCGTTGCGGGCTACCTCTTCCAGCTTTTCAGACGTGATCGTATCCGGTCCCCTGACCTCGCCTGCTAGTACAATACGATTGGTTGTGGTGAGCGTCTCAACGGCCACCCGGGATTGTGCATCCGCAGATAAAAACGTATCGACAATTGCATCTGAAATGCGATCACAGACTTTATCTGGATGGCCTTCCGAAACGGACTCACTTGTAAATTGAAAATTTTTTCTGACCACTCGCTTGCTCCTAAACTGTGTAGAATTTTATCCCTACCGGCCGCTAACCTGCATATGCAGTTAAAGCCGCGTTGTTCTGGCAGGCTTTATTGTCGTGGTCAAGCTTTTGAGTGAAGATCGCGGTCAGATAAGCCGCTATCTTGCATCGTTACTAGATTTTTTTTTGCTGGTTGGCAATTGCCCGTGCCAATTCGATAAGCTTGCGGCGGACTTCGCTTCCTTGAACTTCGGCAAAGGCCTTGTTCAACTGAATGCCTTCAGAGCTGCTCAGAAAATCCATTATCGGCGCTTCTGAGGCAACATCTGAAAATCCTTCCAGGCTGTCTGAAGTCGATGGGTCGGGAAGCCCGTCGAAAAAAAACTCCACCGGCACTTTCAGTATTTCACCAATTTGGTACAACCGGCTGGCACTGACACGATTTGCACCTTTTTCGTATT
>JAJFHR010000181.1 GCA_021775515.1 Hyphomicrobiales bacterium
GGATCAACAGCGCCTGGAAGAAAAAATAGCCGGTCTATCCGGTGAAATTGAAGCCTTGCGGGGCATCACTCCCAAAAGTGAAGTTGGCGCAGAAAACGATGCTGCCATCAAGGCACTCCAACAACAGGTGATCAAATTAGCTAAACCAACTGAAGACGTCCGCATCGCTAAGTTGGATGGCCGTATCAAGGAATTGGAAACCTCTGTTGCCAAAACTCCGCCACCTGTAGTTGATCCCGATGAGATTAAACAACTGGCCGACAAGCTGGCCCAATTGGAAACCCGGACCCAGGAAGCAAAATCCCTAGCTGATAAATCTATTCGCCAGGCCGGTCAGCTTGAAGATGCAGTTAAGGCAGCCGGCGAAGATATTAAGGGTGCGACTGATGGAACCCAAGGCAAGTTAGGCGCGCAGAATTTACGGCTGGCGGGCTTTGAAGCGCAAATAAAACGTCTTTCAGACAGCCTGACAGAACTTGAGGGTGAAGCAGCCAAAGGTCAAAACGTCGAGGCGATTGAAAAATCCACTGTAAAGTTGCAGGAGGAAATCAGCGTTCTTGAAAATAAGATTGCGACGCTGGATAAACTTTTTAGCACAACCAAAGACCTGATCGCCAATTCTGAAGCTACTATTGCTGAGTTAACGGCCAATGTTAGCGGCGATCGCAAAAATCTTACCGGCCTGGCGGGCACGATCAAGTCAGCGACCTCCAGTCTCAATCAACGGGTGAGCAAACTGGAAAAAATTGACAGGTCCGATGGAATTGGCCGTCTTGCCGTTGCAACTTTTGCCCTTGAAGGATTAGTGCGCGCAATTGAGGCCGGCGGACCTTTTGCACGCGAGCTTGACATTGTCACCAGTGCTGTTCCAGAAAATGATCAACTCTCCGACCTGAGACCCCATGCTGTTGCAGGCATTAAATCGGTGGGTCGGCTGCAACAGGAATTTCGCACCGCCCTTCGCGCTGTTCTGGCGGCCAAAGATGATGCTCCTGCCCCCGGTGTGGTTGGCAGTATTGTCGGAAAAGCCAAATCTCTCATCACCGTGCGGCGTATCGGAGATGTCGAAGGTGAAAGTAGCGAAGCAATCATCGCTCGCATGGAGGCCCGGGTTAAAGCAGGTAACCTTGAGGCTGCGTTGGAACAGGCAAACAGTCTGAAAGGTCCAGCCGCAAAAGCGATAGGTCCCTGGGTTAAATCTACCGAGCAGCGCTTGACCGTGATAAATCAGGTCAAAAAAATACGTAGCGATGTTTTGGCGCGCCTTGGCATCGGCAATGCCAAACCGGCAACAAAGGAGTAAGTCTGAGTATGTGGCGTGCAGTTACGTATTTTATCGTCATTGCCATATTGGGCATGGCCGCCGCCTGGGTTGCAGATCAACCCGGTGAACTTACCGTCATCTGGCTTGGCCGCGAGATCACCATGGATATTGTGGTCGCCATCGCCCTCATCATTATGGTTGTTGTCGGTATAATTCTGTTCTGGTCTCTGGTTCGGCTTATTATGAGCGGGCCACAGGCGTTTACAGATTTTTTGTCCGTGCGACGCGAACGAAGCGGTTATGGCGCCCTGTCCAGTGGCATGCTGGCGGTAGGCTCGGGAAACCTTAAACTGGCGGCCAAACATGCCTCACAGGCGACCAAACTTTTAGCCGATGAGCCCCTGACCTTGTTGTTAAAGGCGCAAACCGCTCAGCTTCGCGGTGACAATGAGGCCGCCCGGCGCATTTTTGATGCCATGCTGCAACGCAGTGATACTGAACTTCTCGGATTACATGGCCTGTTTGTCGAGGCTCAACGCGCCGGTGATGCCGAATTAGCCCGGGCTTATGCCGAACGTGCTGTTGAACGCCAGCCCGATTTGCCGTGGGCGGGCCGAGCTGTCCTCAAACTGCAGTCTGCCAGCCAGGATTGGCGCAAGGTTGAACAGACGCTGGACCGCAATCAACGTAACAAATTAATCTCCAAGCCCGAAGCAAATCAAAAACGCGCCGTATTACTGGTCGCCCAGGCAATGGAATTAGAAGACAGGGACGAAGCAGCGGCCTTGAAGCAGGCGGAAGATGCCCACAAGCTTGACCCTGATCTTGTGCCCGCCGCCGTTATTGCCGGCCGAATTCTTGCCGGTCGTGGAGATATTCGCAGAGCAACGCGTATTCTTGAACGCACCTGGCGCAAATCCCCCCACCCCGATATTGCCGAAATCTATGGTGACGTACGACCGGGCGATTCACCGCGCGATCGCCTGAAACGGGTAAAATCCTTGGCTGAAATCGGCTCATCGCGCCAGGAAGGTGCAACCGCCGTTGCCCGGGCGGCAATTGACGCCCAGCAATGGGAAGAGGCGCGCGCAGCGTTAGAAAAATATATTGCCGATCGGCCGAGCCAGAGGATTTGCACCCTGATGGCGGAAATTGAGCAGGGTGATGGCGGAGATACCGGCCGGGTGCGCGAATGGCTGGCCCGCGCCGTGCGCGCGCCGCGTGACCCGATATGGACAGCGGATGGTTTTACCTCGGCCAATTGGTTGCCGACATCACCGATGACCGGCGAGTTGGGCGCTTTTATATGGAAAGTACCGGTTGAGCGTATCGGGCCTGATAAGGAAGAGGAATTTTCCTTCGATGATGTCGGCGGACCGGTGGTTGAGGCCGTCGTCGTTGAGGAAACTTCGGCAGATGTTGTTGAAATTAAACCTGAGGTAACGGTAGAGAACACACCGCCAGACCAGGAAGAAAAACCTGGCGAAGAGAAAATATCTGGTGAAGAAGAAACACGCAGTGAAAATATCGAGGCCGCTCCGGAACAATCAACCGAAGATAGTTCAGATGATCAGCCCGAAGAAGTAGACAAAAAAGACCCGATTGATGACGCGGCTGAAGAGCAGTTTGTCCCGCCGCGACCACCGGATGACCCCGGCCCGGTCAACAGCGGCCAGGAAGATGACGCTGGGTTTTTAAGTTCGGTAAAAGATCGGTTGAGCAAAAACTAATTTCGGCTTTTAAAATTTTCAAGCCACATGTTGCAATCACGCGCCCGCCGCTGTATCAGGATCATTCAGGCACCGTGCCCTTAAATTAGTCTTCTGACACTACTCAGCAGAGGGCAATCGGGCGTTAAAGCGTGTCTCGCAAAAGTGGGCACCGGTTTTGCGATAAAGACACGCGCAAAAATAAAGGGATAAAGCGTGTCAAATGAATCCGAAAAAAGGAGACACGTTTTAGGTTCTGGATATTATGACAGTTCCACGCCTCTAGCGTGAAATGGGCCGCATTAGCTCAGTTGGTAGAGCATCGCATTCGTAATGCGGGGGTCGGGTGTTCAAGTCACCCATGCGGCACCATAACTTTCTGATTCTAAAAGATGATTTCTATCGTAGAAATCAACTATGCTGCAAATTCATTACCTCAATCAACACAGTACTTGCGTTTCGAAAATTGTCGCATTGATCTTGTAGTCCGTAGGCCCATTTCTCACCGTGAAAAAGATTGTTCCTGAGCCTGTATGAAATTATCAAAAGTGATTGAACAACGGAAACAGCATCAGATTTTCTGCTAGTAATAACATCTTGGACTAAGCGCTTTCGGTCTGCATTGCCAAACCGAAGTGCATCAAACTTTTGATTTGTATCGCCCCCTGTTGAATATCTGTCTCTGAAATATTCCAACGCACTTGAGGAGCAATCGTTAGCAATGGCGGACGCGCGGTCCAACTCATGCACTTTTTTCATGATTTTTGGTACATTCGCACTCGCACCCAAGACACGATACTCAAAAAAGCTCCAAAGCAAACTGAACTGCTCAATCATCTTCCGATCTATCATTGAAAGGTCGGCATATCGATAAGCGTATTGCGTTAGCCATTCTTCAATGTTCATACTTGGTCCTTTCGGTTATCCCAACATCATACTAAGGTGCTTACAGGATTGGTGATTTGCCAATCCCGCGGTGTTGTAACCTCTCCAGTAGGGGCTGACATCAGCCGCAACGACACCTCCTCGAACTCTTATGGTCGGGGAAGCACTGGAAAAAAGAAAACATGCGTTTAAAGCAGATCGCGATGGTTCTGGAACTGACCAGGCTAAATTAAAAACAATCGAAAAAAACCATCCTCGATTTACGCGGTCATATTCACCACTCTTAGAGTATTCCCAAGAAGGCCGCCGAAACTAGTGTTCATAACTCCTGACTGGCGATAAACTGGTTTCAGCTATAATTTTTGTGAGGCAATCTCAATGGCAATAAAATTGCTGGTAATGACAACCGTCAATCCTGATGAACCTTTGTCTCTTGAGAATTATCTGCGGGTTGTTGGCCCGTTAGTTGAGGCGGCGGGTGGAAGGTTGATTGATCGATTTGAAGTAGCAAAAACCATTGTCGGTCAAGGTTCTGCCCAGTTCATCACACTAGTGGAGTATCCTGACGAAGAAGCTATTCACAGCGTTTTTCAAAGTGACGAATACAAAGCTTTAGAGGAAACACGCAACAAAGCTTTCAGTTCATATCAAGTGAATATTTTGTCTTAGGCACAACAATCGAGCTCCCTTGGCAGTGGAAGTTCAAACTTGACCTGACAGACGCCACGAGAAATGGTCAACTGTCAGATCAAATCAAATCTTCTACCCCTAGGTTCGACGCAGAGTTAGATTCCCCAAACTGCCCTGGCCAGTTTATGCTGCGGCCACCTCATGCAGGAATGTGTCAACCGTGCTTTGAAGGCGTTTTGCCTGCTGCCCGACATCAGTTGCCGATTGTTGCATCTGAGCTGCCGATTGCGTGGTCTCAGAAACCGCGCCAGATACATTCGACATGCTTTCCGAAACATCTTTAGTCCCTTGTGCAGCCTGCTGTACGTTATTGCTGATATCTGACGTCGCAGCGCCTTGTTCCTCAACCGCTGCTGCAATCGAGGCGGTAAACCCGTTAACCTCTTCCATGGTCGACACGATGCCCTGAACGGCCTGAACCGCCTCACCTGTCGAAGACTGGATCATTGAAATCTGCTGAGATATTTCTTCGGTTGCCTGGGCAGTCTGATTAGCCAGGGTTTTGACTTCGGAAGCAACCACTGCAAATCCTTTGCCCATGTCTCCGGCTCGCGCTGCCTCAATGGTCGCATTGAGCGCAAGCAGATTGGTTTGCTCAGCTATACCCTGAATAAGAGCCACGACCTCACCGATCTTCTGAGCCGCATTGGCCAGTCCGGAAATCTGATCATTGGTTGTGCGCGTTGCATCGGTGGCAGCGCCCACGATCTCTGTGGTTTTACCGACCTGTTGCCCAATCTCGCTGATCGAGGCTGATAATTCTTCCGTGGCAGCCGCAACCGTTTGAACATTGTTCGAGGCATCTTGTGATGCGGAAGCTGCATCGGTTGCCCGCGTGGCCGTGTCATCTGCAACATTGGTTAAAAACCCGGCTGTCTTTTGCATCTCTTCCATATTGGTACCCACTGAGGCCAGCAGATCCTGGACCTCGGTGCGGAAGCCTTCAACCAACGTTTCGATCTTGTGTTGGCGTTGTTCACGAGCTGCGACGTCTTCTTGTTGTTCCACCTGCAGACGTTCTCGCTCGATCGCGCTTTCGCGGAAAATTGCCACCGTACGGGCCATTTCGCCGATTTCATCTTTGCGGTCTTCACCCTTAAATTCAACTGATGTATCGCCATCGGCCAAACTCAACATTGCCTTGGTCATACGGTTTAGCGGGTTCATGACCCCGGAGGTGACGACATAATATGATCCAACCATCAACACCAGCGCAAGAAGGATTACAGCCGCAGATATTGAAAGCTCTACAGTTGATTCAGCCACTTCCTCTGCCAGGTGTCCATTGCCCATGCGTGTAGCAACATCAATCACTGTTGCCAGTGATTTAATTGATGATTGACTAATTTTGTTCCACTCTTCCACCTTGAGGGGAAATTCTTCACCGGCAATAGCTTGCTTGATGACTTTTTCTCGCATCGCATTGTAATTTTTTTCAACGTTTTCCCGGGCGGCAGTAACTGCTTTGGAAAGCCCTGGCATTTTGAGAATTTCAGTGTTGTGAACAAGTCCACTCCACAGCGTGTCAAACCGTCCACGATAATCGGCGATAATCCTCAAACCTTTCGGTGACAATGGAAGTTCATCGCGAATTAAGCGGGCGAACAATAACGACTCAAGCCCGATCAGATCTCTTGCAAGCAGCGCTGTGTGTTTGATCTCGGAATATTGCCCCGCTATTGGGTTGAGGGCTGCAGGCCCCCTTGAATCTTTCCGGCGCTGAGTTTCAAACTCTTCAACCAGATGGGTCATGGATTTCGACAGCTTTTTTTGAATTCCGGTGTCACGATCGTCAATCTCAGTGCTGAGTTGCGGGCGTGTCAACTCGCGCAGTTCCGCCAACTCCTTAATATCACCGGCAATTTCCTCCGCGACTTTAGGCAAACCAACCGATTTCAGCGTGGCTATTAGAAAACTAGCCCTCTCATCTGCCGCGCGTCCCAATTCTGCCAGACCGGCTGCATCAATCTTTTCGATTGTAGCCAAGGCAGTTGATACACCATCACGTTCATTCAGGTAAGCACGCGAAGCATCAAGATATTTATCGGACTTTACCGTCTCCGTGGCGACGTATTGGATATTTTGGCGGGCCGTCCAAGCTTCGAAAGCCACAAACAAGGAAACAGCGATCATAAGTACACTGAACGCTGCAACAACGGATAGCAGTTTATACCGGAGGCTCATTTGATTTTCCCCTAAGCTCTATTGTTTGAAAAATCCAGGCAGATATCCTGGACGATCCGCCAAAAAATTTATGTATGTATTAATCGCCGACGGTTACTTCGACTTTAATCGGACCGGCTTCTTCAAAATACAACGTGACTTGAAATTTAGAGCCGGAAACCAGTTTTTCTTTGACACCGGTCATTTCGACGTGCGGGCCGTCTTCACTAAATTCCATGGACTTTCCTGCAGGGATTTCAAAACCCAAGACTTCTTTGTGATCCTTGTCTTCGCCTTCTTTATCGGCGCCGCCTTCGAGAACCGCTTTTTTGGACATTTTTGATTTAACTGCATAGAGCCGGTCCTTTGCTGAACCGGTATTTTTGATCACGAAAAACACATCTGCGCGATCAGCACCTTCGCTTTCAGCCCAAGCTTTTTCCACGATAATAGATTTCGCAAAACTTGGGGTTGAGAACCCGACAAGCGCTATTAAAATAAAAACCAAACGACTAAACATTGCCTCTACTCCGTAAATTATCACAGTGATTAACCATGACAGAGCTTAGTAAATTTATTGTTACGAATATTTGCAGGAATTATTTCACTCCTTATACGTGCATCAATTAATGGCCCGCTGGAGATGAAAACCTTTCCCTATCGTCAAGCCAAGGCACGCTTGTCGCGAACAATCTTAAAATCGGTAAATTCGACCGGCACGCGCCGACGTCGGGTATGGTTGGAATTTTGAATTATTGGAAAGGCATGCTGAAATGTGACCATACCAGGCCAAATAGGAACCATTAAAGACAATTTCCCATCAGTAGTGAGCCAGCCTCAGCAATCTTTTTTCAGCAGCACCGCAATTTTTCTGATCTTGCCGATTTTACCGCTCAACGACATTTTTTGCCGGCATCTGGACGTCCGGACACGTAAGGAAGCAAATAATCTGTGCCCGGTAAGCTGAACATTCATAACTCCGCCCTTTATCCGGCCTGACACATTGCCCTCAACTGCTCCGCTTGCAGACCAATTGCCGGCAATGCTGGAAGCATTGGAGCTTAGGTAGATACGCACATTTATCTTTTTGCTGTTGCTTTTGCATTTCACTTTTTGATAGGCGCGCGTACCGCTAAGTTGGGTTATGGAACCAATTTTGCACTCCACTTTTTCCCTGCGCCCGTCTTTCAGCACAACATTGCCTGTGCCGCGCCAGTTTCCCGCAAAGGCATCAAAAGCACCGGCAACAACCGGCACCGGGACTAAAAACAACAGCGTGCTCATGCTCAAAAAACAGGAAAAAATTAGAGGTTTACCCATCAAAAAAGAGCCCCATTTGGCAATCGTTTATTCCGGCCCCAATAGCTAGCGCAGGGTTTTTAGAAGTCGAATTGCCTGTTGCAGACATCCCTGTTTTGACATCCAGGCGGCAGCGTGAGCTATGCTTGGCAAATCAGGTACGAGTATAATCGTCAATCTTGCCGGTCTGTTTTCTCCCGACAGGTCCACACGATATGTGGCCTTATCAACCAACGGCAGTAACCTGGGCCAGTGCAGAGTAGGTTGACCGGTGTGCCAAACGGTTTTGACTTCTTTACCGCTCTCGATATTAGTCATAATCAATCGACTGGTTTTGGTGTTTACAGGCCGCCACAAAATCACCGGCTTTAGTTTCGTCACGCAATATTTTCCGGTTTTGATGGCAATTATCGCCCAGGGATCATCAGGTACTTTAGGTGCCAGAGCACTGCGCATGACGCCCAATGAACTTGTTTCGGTCTTTTTACCAGAAAAAATATTCGAGATTGCGGGAACCAGACTGCTGGATGCGCTATCAGGTGCCTCAACAACAATTGGCCCGGAGCGCGGCCCTTTAAGCGTAATTGCCTTGCCGCTTTCAGAGATAAGGGTGATTACCGATCCTTCTGGCAGGGTAAAGTCATTTGATGAATTAACAATCTTGCCAACCCGGATTTCCGATATCGTGCTCGATACAACGACCAACTCGGCGGCAACTGCCGGTGGGGCGAGAAATGTAACCATCATAGCGGCAATCAACGCCATTAGGGATTGGCATGGGCTTAGGCGACTGGACATTACTTAACTCCTAAATCAATCGTTATCCCTGTATCACCGCTTTTAAGCCGCTGCAAATGAAAGGCAGCCAGCCTATCACCCGGATAATCAGCAACAATCCGCTCAAATGCTTCAATCGCGCCAGTTTCACCTCGTTTCATGGCCTCAAATGCAGCCATATATGCCGAGATATCAATCATTGATCCGCCGTCATTTTCAATCACAGGCTCAACGGCTGCCAACCCCTGGCTTTTACCTTTGAGCATGAGGTTGCCCACCGGTCTGAATTTCAATTCCGCACATTTTGCAGCGGTTATTTCACTTATGCAAATTCGCGTTCCCAAGTGTTTGTTGATGCTCTCAAGACGCGCCGCCGTATTGACCATATCGCCAAAGGCTGTGTAGTCGAAGAAACTATTGCCGCCAAAGTTACCGATCGTCGCTATCCCCGAATGTACCCCGATGCGGGTAACACCGATCGGCATACCCAACCCGGCTTGCCGGGCAGCAAATTCCTGCGCAAATCGATCCAGTTCCAGCGCACAGGCAACAGCCCTTTGACAGTGGTCCAGTTGGTCGACCGGTGCGCCAAAAAATGCGCACACCGCATCACCGATAATCTTGTCTACGGTCCCATCATGTTTGAATACAATCGAGCACATGCCGTCGATATATTTATTGAGCAGTTCAACCAGCACTTCGGGATTTGATTTTTCGGTAAGAGAGGTAAAGTCCGTAAGATCAGTAAACAGGTAAGTCAACTCACGGCGTTCGCCGCCAACTTTCAATTCCGAGGGCCGGGCGATGAGCAGTTCAACAATTGCCGGAGATAAATAGCGCGAGAAGGTCCTTTGTATGAATTTTTTTTGTACTCTATCGTGGTGACCCAAATATGCTATGCCGCCGACAAAACTGGCGGTAAATGCAAAACTCGGCGTTAAAAAAGGCAAAACCAGTTGATTGTAGCGGAAGACCAGCAGGATCAGGCTCCACAGAAATACAATTCCGCCAACAAACAAAATACCCTTGGCGAATATTGAAGTATCAAGAAGAGCAACAAGCATGCCCAGCATTGCCAGGCTCAGAATAAACGCCCAGGCTAATTGTGGGTTTAATCCCGGCAATTGGCGATCATCAAGAAGCTGAGACAGAGCGTGCGCATGAATGAGCACACCGGGCATGTTGCCCTCTTTGATACCTCTGGCTGCGGAAAACACTGTTCTGTGGCGGTCAATTAACGGCAGATCAGCCCCTATCAGGACGATTTTTCCGGCAAACCATTTTTTTGGCAGCAACGGTATCACGTGTGCGGGAAACACCTTGAATGATGGTGTTGTCGAATTGGGCGGTGGTCTATAGGCAAGCCCGAGTGAACTCTTCGGTACCGGTTGGCCTAAAGCTGCCACAAGTGCTGTTGCAAACCCCGGTTGGCGCTGTTTTGATCCCGGCCGTTGAACAAAAATTCCCCGAACCGTCCCATCAGCACTATCTTTAATCAGATTTACATCACCTGTGAGCACACCCTGGCTGAACTTGGTCAAAAACGCCTGCTGAGCAGCGGTTAAAATGCCCTTGGTTCCGGTGCTGGCAATAATCACCGGTGCGGGAAAATCTGTAATCGTTTTTCTTAACGCCTCATCTTTTGCCGACTCTGTTGGTTGATCAAACAATATGTCAATTCCAACAGCCCGTACTTTGGAAAGAGCGAGATGTTCGAGCAACTTTTTCAAAAACCCGCGATCAACCGGCGAACGATATGCCATGGTGGCGAGTGTTTCTTCATTGATTGCGGCAATAACAATTCTCGGGTCAATGGGTTGAGGTTTGCTCAGCACGGTAAATCTGAAATCCGATAACCAGTTTTCCAGCATCTGCACACCGGGTATCACTCTGGGTAAAACGCCTGCAACCAAAGTGGTAACGGTGATGATGAGAACAACAGCGATTAAATTACGGGTCGAGACCTGCCGAAATTCCACCCACCTTCGGGAACCATTTTTGGCCTTTTGTTCTGCGTGCTCTTGAGTCATCCGATAATCTGCGTGGCCAAAAGCACTGTCATTTCCCCGCCCCATAACAGTCAGCGCCTGCAAAGATGCGCTTTTTCCCCTGTTGCGCTATATTTTAGGCAGCGTTTGATTGTTGATGCAAGCGCTTTGCCTTAGAGTTGGCCGGTCCATGTTGAAAGGGCTGCGCCCATGCGTTCTTCCAAACTTATTCACATCGTTAGTTGCCATGCCGAGGGCGAGGTTGGAGACGTTATTGTTGGCGGCGTTGCTCCGCCACCGGGCGATACCCTGTGGGCACAATCACGGTTTATCGCTGAAGATGGTGAATTGCGGGCATTTGTTCTCAATGAACCGCGGGGTGGGGTTTTCCGGCACGTCAACCTCCTGGTGCCGGCGCGTGATCAGCGTGCGCAAATGGGGTGGATCATCATGGAGCCCGAAGATACCCCGCCGATGTCCGGCTCCAACAGTCTTTGTGTGGCAACAGTGCTTTTGGAAACCGGTATTTTGCCCATGCATGAACCCGAAACCCGGCTTATTCTTGAAGCCCCCGGCGGCGTTATTGAGGCCATCGCCACCTGCCACAATAGCAAAGTTGAACGCGTTAAAATTATCAATGTTCCCTCATTTGCCGGTCTATTGGATGCGACCATTGAGGTTGAGGGGATTGGTAGCCTGGTGGTCGACACTGCTTATGGTGGTGATAGTTTTGTTTTGGTGGATAGCGCCGATTTAGACTTGAACCTGACACCGGATGAAGCGCGCGATATCGCTGAAACCGGTATCAGGATTACCCAGGCTGCAAATGAGCAATTGGGATTTAGCCATCCCAAAAATAGCGAATGGAACCACCTGTCGTTTTGCCAGATAACCCATCCGCTCAATGTGGAAAACGGCTGCAAGACCGGGTTAAGCGCAGTGGCAATTCAACCGGGAAAGATTGACCGGTCACCCTGCGGTACCGGGTGTTCGGCACGCATGGCTGTATTACACGCGCGCGGACACCTGCAAAAGGGTGAGCCATTTATCGGATACTCTGTGATCGGATCACGCTTTGAGTGTTACATTGAAGCTGAAACAAAAATCGGCACATTGCCCGCTATCGTACCGTCAATTTCTGGTCGGGCCTGGATAACGGGAACGCACCAGCATATGCTGGACCCCGATGATCCCTGGCCGCATGGGTACAAACTAAGCGACACCTGGCCGCATCTCTCGACGTCCAGATAAAGGGTTTGCGTATACAACCCAGCACTTAA
Source organism: Hyphomicrobiales bacterium (assembly GCA_021775515.1). Lineage (GTDB taxonomy): Bacteria > Pseudomonadota > Alphaproteobacteria > Rhizobiales > JAJFHR01 > JAJFHR01. Next base: position 12,056 of record JAJFHR010000181.1, read on the forward strand.
TGAAAGTCACGCGACTTGGGAATAACACGGGAATTGCGGGGATGGCGGCCTATTTCTTGCGGCGCATGATGTTCAGTAAGCGATGGTGTTATGGTATCTGCCCCATCAGGTATTGAGGCCGTCGGGTCCTGACATAGCAGATCAAGATCGCCTGAAAGATCTTCCAGTTCCTGTGCCACAACATGAATAATATCGCCCGCCCGTTGAACCCGGCCGCTGATCAGCATCAATCGTGCCCCCATGACAATTTTTCGATAACGCTTCATGACATCTACCCACACCACCGCATTGGCCACGCCGGTTTCATCCTCAAGAGTGATAAAAACAATACCCTTGGCGGTTCCAGGACGCTGACGAATTAAAACAACAC
>JAJFHR010000182.1 GCA_021775515.1 Hyphomicrobiales bacterium
GCTCCGGGTGAGAATTGAGATCCCCTCTGGTGCATTAAACGGAGAAACTAATGGCAAAGCCCCATAAATTTTGGAACAGATTGGCGAAATTTTATTCGAAACAACCGGTCGCCGATGAGGGCGCATATCAGAAAAAACTACAGGTCACGCGCGAATATTTGCGGCCCGATATGGCGGTTTTGGAATTTGGCTGTGGGACGGGGTCAACCGCGATTGTCCATTCGCCCTATGTCAAAACTATTCTGGCAATCGATATTTCGTCAAAAATGATCGAAATCGCCCAAAGTAAAGCGGACGCAAAAAATATCGAAAATATAACTTTCAAACGTTCTAGCATCGATGAACTCAACCAGCCCGATCAAACCCTCGATGTGGTGATGGCACACAGTGTTTTGCACTTACTGGAAAACAGGGATGAGGCAATCGCCAAGGTTTATAAAATGCTCAAACCCGGAGGCTTTTTTGTCTCCAGTACGGTATGTATCGCGGAGACGATGAGGTTTTTTAAGTTTGTTGCGCCGATTGGAAAATTATTTGGCTTGACGCTCAGGGTCTTTACCACCAACGAACTGCTGGACAGTTTGACCGGCGCCGGTTTTGAAATTGACCATCAATGGCAACCGGGCAAAGGCAAAGCGGTGTTTATTGTCGCCAAGAAGGCCGGGGAATAACGATCTGCCGTTTAAAACACCATGATTGCAAACTCTCTGAAAGCTCAACACTCCGACGACCGATACATAGGACGGCAACTTCAAAACTACCTCAGTTCAATGCCGCTCGCACCCATCCTTAAATTCTTTTCGAGTTGCCGGGCAGCTTTTTTCGTATTTTTCGCGCATCGTCGGGACGTCCCAATCTCTCGTATACGTAGGCGAGTTTCTCGATACCTTTGTCGCGATATGGGTGTTCAGCAGGTAGAAATTTTTTATCAATCTCTATTGACTTTTTTAGCGCCTCCTCAGCATCTGGAAAACGGCCCTGCTGAATATAAGCGTTTGCAATGTTAGTATACCTGTTGGCAAGACTAGGATGATTTTCTGAAAAGGCCGCCAGTTCTATTTTTATGGCCCTCTCGTATAGTTCAATTGCCTTTTCGCCGCGATTTTGTTTGGTGCGAATGACACCGAGACTATTGTATCTAATTGCAAGTAAAGGATGTCCTGCAGGCAATGAATTTTCACTGATTTCAATTGACCGTTTGCAAAATTTTGCCGCCTTCTCAAGACAGTCCAGCCCTTCATAGGCCATTGCCAGGTTACAATAGTATTTGGCTAGGGTTGGGTGTTCTAAAGGCAATGCGGCCTTGCCAATATCGATTGCCTTTTTATAGAATTCGATAGCATCTTCAAAAAGTTCCTGATGGCTATAAACTAGCGCAAGATTATTGTACGATACCGCTATATCAAGATGACCGAGTGGTAGCGATTTTTCGACGATAGAAACAGCTTTTTTTTGAAGTTCTCTGGCTTCCTTAAAGTCGCCCTGGTCACAAAAAGCCAATCCAAGATTACCGTATCTCCTTGCCAAGATTGGATCATTAGGAGCCAACAATTTTTCGGCAATTTCAAGCGCCTGTTTTAAATTTTCAACCGCCTCTGGATATCGCCCTTGTCTGCGAAAGGTTGCCCCTAGATCGTTCAACGCATCCGACGTTCCAAGGGAATACTCGCCCTCCTCAGCGCGTACATCCTCCAGAATTGCCTCGTATCGCCTTTGGGCAGTTTCGTATTCACCAAGCTCAAAAGCCAAAAATGCTGCCTTTTTTGCGTATTCACGGTGGCGTGGAAGCAGTCTGTCGGCTCGTTCGAAGTGCTCTCGTGCGTCCAACCATCGAATTTCGGCATAGGCAATGCACCCACGTTCGTAGGCTGCTTTCGCCGCTATTTCAATTTTCGGTCGAGCTGTCGATTCAACTTCAGCAAATATCGCATCGGCAGCCTGCAAATCGCCCTGTTCCAAAGCTGCGATAGCTTCACTGATTGTTTGGGCTGACACATTGTTCGCCAGATCCTTCACCTCAGTTGCAATACGCTCTAACTCAGAAACTCTTTTTTGATAATTTTGTTCAAGATCGACAAATTTTTCCCGTATGGCAGACAGTTCTTTTTCTAGCCCGGCCCGAGGCTTTTCAGAAGCGTTTTCAAAACTCTTGAACTCTTGGCGGCGCTCCGCTTCCGACCTTTTTAGGTCACTTTCATATTCATCCTTCGAATAATTGATATGAACGATTTTCTGAATATCGATTTTCTGATTAACGACAGTGTTACCGGTACCCACAACATTTCCGGTGCCGGATTGATTTATTTGTCCGTCAATACTGTTGGATGTATGTTTTTTATTTAGCTTCGGCCTACTTGGAAATAATTTCGAATAAGCCGCAAAGGTCGCACTAATTATTGCTACAAGTGCCGCACCGGCAACAAGCAAAGCCTCAACAGATTTCAAATCGAACCATTCGAACATACCTGCTCACGCCCTTTCTCAAGACAGCTATTTCGAAAAAAAATCTTATGGCGGAGTGCTGTATTGAATTGTGCGAAAAACAACATAGCATTATCCGTATTGAGTCTTTATATAAAATATCAAATTTAAGAATATTTCAGCCGCACTCGTTCCCTTAAATTGAGGGCCCAATCTACCTCCATTGTGGAACCAAAGAGGCGTTCTTCCACTACAAGAACAACACAATACCTTCAGTGAGATTTCTCACCGTCACGTTCCAAACTCCCGGCCACTTGATAAGATATCTTAGCCCATTACTGCGCCTTGACCATGATGAGCTTGTCGCGCATGGCGGCAGTGATCAGGGCTTTGGCTTCGCTGGAATCCCATTCCGCCGGGCCGATCATGCGGCCGACCTCTTTGCCGTTCCTGTCGATCAGAATGGTTGTAGGCATACCGAAGGCTTCAACGTCACGCGCAATCTTGGAGGTCTTATCGATATAGGTCTTGAGGTTTTTGGTGCCGACCTCAGTCAAAAAGGCTTCAACGGCTTCAACCCCCTTGCGATCAATGCTTACAGCCACAACTTCAAAATTATCTCCACCCATTGCCGCCTGCAACCGATCCAGCGCCGGCATTTCACGTCGGCAAGGCGCACACCAAGTCGCCCACAAGTTCAATAAAACGACCTTTCCCTTCCAGTTATTCAATGTCAAATCGGTGCCGGCGGCATCTTTGAATTTAATATCTGGAAAGTCTCTTGCCTCCTCGCGGACGACAAAAGTAGCCATGGTGCCTTTGCTAAACGGGCTCACGCCACCAAGTTTCAGCGGCAACTGCCCGATCTCAAAGCTCTTTGAGCCATTGCCATCAACCCCCTTTTCGACGTATACGGCAGCATCAAGCATAACAGCGGATATAACCGCGATGACCGCAGCGAACAGAAAATGAAATTGTTTATTGTTAAGGCACTTCTTCATAAAACTCACTCTAACTTAACCAATCCGATAGGAACAAATCAATGAGCAACAAGATGTGGGGAGCGCGGTTTTCAACCGGCCCCGACGCAATCATGGAAGACATAAACGCTTCGATAGATTTCGACAAGCGTCTTTATGCTCATGATATTCTCGGCTCCCAGGCTCATTGCCAGATGTTGGCGGCAACCGGCATTATAACAAGCGACGATGCCGACAAAATCCTTCACGGTCTAGACACAATACTGTCAGAGATTGAAACTGGCAAATTTGAATTTTCGCGCAGCCTGGAAGACATTCATATGAATGTGGAAGCCCGGCTCTCAGTCCTGATTGGCGAGCCAGCCGGCAGATTGCATACCGCCCGCTCCCGCAATGATCAAATAGCAACAGATTTCCGGCTTTATGTCCGCGATGTCGCCATGGAGTTTGAAAACGCCTTGGCCGGGCTACAGCTTGCTCTGGCCCAGCAGGCCGAAGCCCACAGCGCCACGTTGATGCCCGGATTTACTCATCTGCAAACCGCTCAGCCGATTACATTTGGCCATCATTGCCTGGCATATGTGGAAATGTTCGGACGTGACCGTTCGCGCATGCGCGATGCCCGCGAGCGGCTCAATGAATGCCCGCTTGGCGCCGCCGCTCTTGCCGGTACTTCGTTTCCTATCGACCGGGAAATGACATCCGCAACGCTGGGGTTTGATCACCCCATGCGCAATTCGCTGGATGCCGTTTCCTCGCGCGATTTTGTGCTCGAGATCCTCGCCGCCGCTGCCATCACAGCAACCCATCTCTCGCGCTTGGCTGAAGAAATAGTCCTGTGGTGTAGCGCCCAATTCAGATTCATTAAACTGTCCGATAGGTTTTCCACCGGTTCTTCCATCATGCCGCAAAAGCGCAATCCTGATGCCGCAGAACTCATACGCGCCAAAGCCGGGCGCATTATCGGTGCTCTTACGGGTCTTTTGGTCGTTATGAAAGGCCTGCCTCTGGCCTATTCCAAGGACATGCAGGAAGATAAAGAACAGGCTTTTGATGCATTTGACAATCTGGCCCTGGCGATTGCCGCCATGACGGGAATGGTCGATGATTTAACACCTGTTGCCGAAAATATGTTGAAATTTGCCGAAGCTGATTTTTCAACCGCCACCGATCTTGCCGACTGGTTGGTTCGGGAAGCAAATCTGCCATTTCGCCAGGCCCACCATGTAACCGGACAACTTGTAGCCCTCGCCAGTTCGCGCGATCGCAGCCTTAAGGATCTC
>JAJFHR010000183.1 GCA_021775515.1 Hyphomicrobiales bacterium
ATGAGGGACAGATAATATGAAAAGCGATCGTAAACGCAAATTGAATGCGCGAAAGAAGGACGACATCAAAATCCATCAAATCATCTCCACACCCACCGTTTCGATTCGCAGGCCAAGCATCCGCCTTAGCTTAGCATGGGCAGTTTTGAGTTTAATCAACAACCGTAACCCAAACTTTCAGGTGCAGGAACCGATGAATTTTCCCTCAACGCACCAATTCCCGCATGCCGGTGTCCATGCCTTCCAGGGTGAGCGGGTACATGCGATCGGAAAAGAGCTGCTTGATCATGTTGATTGAGGGCGTATAGCCCCAATATTTTTCCGGTGTCGGATTGAGCCAGATTGAATGCTCGTAGACGTTGGTCAAACGCTGTAACCATAAGCCGCCCGGCTCAGGGTTCATATGTTCAACCGAGCCTCCGGGATAGGAAATTTCATAAGGGCTCATGGAAGCATCGCCAATGAAAATTACCTTATAGTCTGAAGGGTAGGTATGCAGCAGGTCCCAGGTATTGATACGTTCAGCGTGACGGCGGTGATTATTTTTCCACACGCCTTCATAAAGGCAATTGTGAAAATAAAAATACTCCATGTGTTTGAACTCAGTTCGTGCCGCTGAAAACAGCTCTTCACAGATGCGCACATAATCATCCATTGATCCGCCGACATCAAAAAACAGCAATACTTTTATGGTGTTGCGGCGCTCGGGCACCAACTGGATGTCGAGATAGCCCTTATTGGCAGTATGTTTGATGGTGCCGTCGAGATCAAGTTCTTCCGGTGCACCTTCGCGGGCGAATTTGCGCAAGCGCCTAAGGGCAATCTTGATATTACGGGTACCAAGTTCAACGGTGTCATCAAGATCCTTGAATTCACGTTTGTCCCAGACTTTTATCGCGCGCCGGTGCCGGCTTTCCTTTTGCCCAATTCTGATACCGGCAGGATTATAACCATAGGCGCCAAACGGCGATGTGCCTCCGGTGCCGATCCATTTAGAACCGCCCTGATGGCGTTTTTTCTGCTCTTCCAGGCGCATTTTAAGCTCCTCCATGATTTTTTCCCAACCGCCTAGCGCCTCGACCTGGGCTTTTTCTTCTTCAGTCAGGAATTTTTCGGTGAGTTTGCGCAGCCATTCTTCGGGGATTTCATAGATTTTATCCTCCGGGAGTTCCTCCAGTCCCTTGAAAACATGCCCAAAAACCTGGTCAAATTTATCGAGATTACGTTCATCTTTAACCAGTGAAATGCGGGAGAGATAATAGAAGTTTTCAACCTTGCCGTTGGCGATTTCAGCGTCCATGGCTTCCATCAACGTCAGATACTCCTTGAGTGTTACAGGAATATTGGCGCGTTTGAGTTCGTGGAAAAAGTTGATGAACATAAGAGTATTTTACCGCATGAACGAGAGGTTTGTCATCCCTGTAAAAACCGTCATTGGGGGGTAAGGCTGCGCGGTGAGGTGAAACTCATCAAAGTGCCGGATCTTGGTTGAAGTTGCGACCAGGTTTGAATATCAAAGTTCAAGATGGCCAAACCAGCCGTCGGATATTTGGCGCGGAAAAGCGACAGGGCGCCGGAGGGGTCTTTAGCTGTTAATTGAAAGGCAAGCTCTTCAATGCCCGGGTTATGGGCAATGACGAGCAGCGGCGAGGCGGTGAGCCCGTGCGCCTGAATTTCGCCCAGGATCGCCCTCATGCTGGCACCATAAAGTGTATCGAGAGACTTGACCTCAGGCGCGCTGGGTAAGGCGGGTGATACATGGTGCCAGGTCTCACGAGTGCGTTTTGACGATGATAATAGTATGATTTCCGGTTCGGGACCGATGTTTTGCAGGTGTTGCCCCATCGCTGCGGCATCCCGGCGACCGCGATTGTTAAGTGGGCGCTCAAAGTCGCCCAATGAGGATTGTTTCCAACTCGATTTTGCATGGCGAAGGAGATAAAGCGTTAACATCGTCGTTTCCTGTAATGGCGCTATGCTCCAGTGAATTTATCTGGTTTTCATTCTATAGGTAAATTTTTCCAGCGCGCCAGCAGTTTGCAGTAGAACGCCCAAGTTACCAGCCATAGGCAATGGTGAGTGATAGGCCTTGCCAGAACCATAACAATATGGCGGTGGACAGCATCATTAGCGCAAATGGCCAAGCTCCTTTTACCACTTCTTCAAGCCGCGCTCTGCCGACGGCCTGAATAATAAACAGGTTGAGGCCGACCGGTGGTGTTATCAGCGCGGTTTCGATCAGAACGACAAAAAATATGCCAAACCAGATTGGATCGATGCCCATTGTTTCCAGCGCCGGAAATAATACCGGCACCATGATCAATAACATGGAGAGAGCCTCGAGAAAAAATCCAATCAGCAACAACACTCCACCGACGGCCAGCATGAATAAGGTGGGATCCGCAATGTTGCTCGTTAGCATCTGCGAAATATCCTGAGGAATGCGATATAAGGTTATGGCGTAGGAAAACACCTTGGCGCCGGCGACGATGAGGAAAATCATCGTTGTGGTTTTCATCGCATCATAGGTGGCTTGTTTGAGCTTCTCCCAGTTCATCCGTCCCATGGCGAAGGTGATGATCATGGCAAGAATAAACCCGACGCCGGCACTTTCTGACGGGGTTGCTATTCCCAGGTAAATTGACCCGATAATCGCAGTGGCCAAAGCTAAAGTGGGCAGAGCCATGAGTGAGGCGCTGCGCCGGGTCGCCCAATCGGCTTTTTGTAAATTCTCGTGCGAGCCTTTTATCCGCGCATATACAATGGAGTAAATGATAAAAATTGAAGCCAGAAACAAGCCAGGACCGATGCCTGCCAGGAACAATGTCGGGATCGAGGTTTCGGTAATAATACCGTAAAGGATCAGGGGAATTGACGGTGGTATCAAAATGCC
>JAJFHR010000184.1 GCA_021775515.1 Hyphomicrobiales bacterium
TCATGCCCGATCTTTCAGACGACGAAATTGCAAAGTCCGATTTTGGCCAGTATACGGCTGACGATTTTTTCGATGATCTCTTCAGGGTGACCGAGTTTCGCTGCGATGGAAATTTAGTCGAAGTCCTGGTTCACGAAAGCCATGCAACCATGGTCTGGATGCGCCAGCACGGCGTACGGTTTGTTCCCATGTATGGCCGTCAGGCTTTCAAGGTTGATGGCAAGTTCAGATTTTGGGGCGGTCTCGCAGTGGAAGCCAACGGCGGCGGCCCCGGCCTGATCGAATCCTGGACAACAATTGCGGCAAAGAACAATGTCGATATCCACTATTCAACCCGCGCCCGCAAATTGATCATGGAAGGCACCCGTGTAGTCGGTGTAGAGGCTACCTGCAAAGGCGAGATTGTCGAATTTCGCGCCAAAGCAGTAATCCTCGCGGCAGGCGGATTTGAAGCTAATCCTGAAATGCGCGCACGCTACCTCGGCCCCAACTGGGAAGTCGCCAAAGTCCGCGGCAGCCGCTTTAACACCGGTGATGGCATCAACATGGCCCTTAAAATCGGAGCAGCTCCTTATGGTAACTGGTCCGGGTGCCACGCGGTCGGATGGGAACGAAATGCGCCTGAATTTGGCGATCTGGAAGTTGGCGATCTTTTTCAAAAACACTCATACCAATTTTCCATCATGATCAACGCCGAAGGAAAACGTTTTGTCGACGAAGGTGCCGACTTCCGCAATTTGACCTATGCCAAATACGGCCGCGAGATTTTAAATCAACCCGGGCAATTCGCCTGGCAGGTGTTTGACGCCAAAACCCATCATTTGTTGCGCGACGAATATTTCATCAAGCAAGCCACGGTGGCCAAAGCCGAGACCCTGGAAGAACTGGCGGGCAAACTTGACGGCGTCGAACCTCAGCAATTTTTAAAAACGGTAAACGCCTATAATGCTGCCGTGCGGCAAGATGTGAAATTTAACCCTACCGTCCTCGACGGCCGCTCAACCAGCGGCATTGAGCCGCCTAAATCTCACTGGGCCAATACCATCGATCAGCCGCCCTTCGAAGCCTATGCTGTTACCTGCGGCATAACCTTTACCTTCGGCGGCTTGTTTTACTTCAACTATCCTGGTGGCTCCGGCCTCATCGCAGGCGCAGTCTTCGGCCGCCAGGCAGGAGCCACCGCCAGTTCGGAATTAGTCGCCTAACCGAATTTGGCAACATTGCAGAACCCAAACCGGATCAGGCGGTTTTTGCATTATTGCCAAAATACATGAATTCCCTGTCCATCTGCGAGACTTCCGCTGCCGCCAGCGCCAGACTTGCGTTATCCAGCATCTTAAAACTCTTCTGGCTCTTGACTCATTCTTCGGCTGGCTGAAGCGTCGACAACGTGTAGGTGGTATAATCTACTGACAGGCAAAATTTTGAACTAATGGTTATTCTAGCGTGCGACCCCGTTGGCGTTATTGTACCGGCCCAACTCCTGGATAATTTGGGCGAGCAGTTCCGGATGTTCTGACGTTGTCAAATGCCCGCCAGGCAACACTTGGAAATCAAGCCCAAATTCCCCCAGTCGTTCCCTGGCCTTCACAATCTGGTTCGGCTCAAATTGATCACCCTCGCTGCCCACCACGTGAAATGAGACAGATTCGCGCGAAGCAAGAAACACGCGGCGCAAATCCCATCGATCAGCATTGGCCTTGTGCTCATCAACAAACCGCGCGCCTTTACTCATGAAGGCTGCACCATTGCGCCGGGTGATCGCATCGTAATATTCCCCGAGTTCTTCTAAAGTCACCTTGTACTCCTTTGACCACAGCACCTTGACCATCTCGTTGAAGGCAAACCTTGAGCGCTGCGCCACCCAAGTGCCCATTCGTCCCATAGGAGATTTGAGTAATGGAGTAGTAAGCCATGGATGGGAGTGAGCGTCGGCAAACAAGCCACCGTTGATGATCAAGACTTTCTCAATCCTGGTGCGTGACTTGGAACCGCTGTCGTGTCGCTCCTGTTGACGGCTGAGAAGCTCAAGCACGACTAAGGACGAAAAATCGAACGTAACTACGAAAGTGGACTTAATCCCCTGTGCTTGCCACACGGCTTCCACAAGATCAGCACGCTCCATCGTGCTGTATGGGTAGTTAACCGGTTTGTCAGAATCACCCTGGCCAACGTATTCGACGAAGATCTTTGGCACGAGCCGGTCAGTGGCCAGCAATCCGTCGACTTTGGCCCAGCCGAACGAGCCGTCAGGAAAGCCGGGCAGAAATGTTGTCCAAACTACTCCCTCACCTGGGGGATCGCCTCTCACGACCCGCTGGAAAATATTGACGACATCCTGTGAAACCGTCGTATCGCCCAGGCGCAAAATTTTCTTGGCCCGGTGATCATACGGAATTCTTTCGCCAAGAGCGAACCACTGTTGAGCAGTTGGGCCGGAATTCTCATTCATTATTACTTTTCCCTGATTGTCCTTTTGGTGGGCGAGTACTTGTTAGATGCTCTTTGGGCTTATCGCGGTCCTACGGCTCAAGTCTGGTCGGCGCTACAACCTCGCGAACATGGCCGGTCTTTACGTCATAGAGCAACCCGGAAACAACGACGTATCCGGGCACTTCGGGCGCACTGCGCAGGCGTTCGACATCCTCCCGCAGGCTCAACTCAGGGTTGGTAATTGCCGACAACGACACATCCACGCCGCTTTGCTCCATGAGTTCACGCTGGAAATCCGGATCGGCAAAGCGTTGGGCACCGCATTGGGTGTGTTGTATGATGATAAATTCAAACGCGGGTGGTCCCTCGCCCCCCATCTTAGTGACCATGAACGCCAGTGCGGCGACCTCTTGCACTATCGCTGGCGTTACCCGTCCGCCATTATTACGCATGACAACGGCGTCGCCCAGTTCAAGGCCGAAGATGTGAGCCGGATCTACGCGCGCGTCAATACACGTAAGCAAAACCGTGCGCAATTTTGGCAGGATCGCCATATCAGCCGCAGCAAAATCACCGGCAAACTGGCGGTTACGATTGAGAAGAGTCGTTATTGTATTGGACATGGGTGGTCTCCTGGTTGGGTGAAAATTAATTACAGACTATATAGTCTGTAATAGCTAAAAAATATATGCTTCAATCAAGCACTCTAAGCGCAATATCCAGATGAGCTTGAATTTCACGCTGTGAACAACCACTGCCGGCGAGCATCAAGGCTGTGCGAAACTCTGTGATAAGATAGGTGGCCAAGGCCGAAATATCAGAAATTTCCTCAATCTGCCTCAGCTCGATTGCATTGGTCAGGCAACGCACCATGACTTCTTCTGTTTCTTGAAAGAAGTTTGAGACAAAGTCTCTAATCTCGGCATCCCTTAAGCCAAGTTCGACCCCGGTGTTTACAATCAAACACCCACGTGGTGCGCCGTCCTGTGCCATAAATTTAACTGCTGTTTCAAAGAACTGGCAAATTTCAGGCAGCGAGGCACCAGGTTTACGTAAGGGATTTTGGATATCCCGGTGGCGGTCAGATGCATATTGCAGAAGAACCTTCTTAAACAACTCACGTTTTGAGCCAAATGTCCCATAGATGCCATACTTAGCGACCCCTGATTGCCGCACAACTTCATCGACCGATGACGCGAAATATCCCTTTTCCCAGAACAGCTCAATCGCTGTCTGCAAGACCTCATTGGGATCAAACTCTCTGGGTCGAGCCATGTTTTGACATTATCCATATCGTCTAGATATATAACAGACTATGCCGTCTGTAACTAGTTAAGTCAACACAAAAGCGAACGATTGCCGCAAAGGATCGAATGCTGCAAATTCTGATTTTTATGGCATGGCCACGATCGTCCGCCAGAACCACCTCCGGATCGCACCTGTCGGGATAATTGGGTATTCCTAGTCAATATCGCCAAAATGGCCGCTACAAAGCCACATCAAATAAGAGACAATGTGCCCTTATTTACCGGCAGGTTTTCTTTGCTATCACTGTTTATTCTTAGCCGCGACCATCTCAATTTCAACCTCGGCCCCCAACGGCAGGGCGGCCACACCTATTGTCGTTCGGGCAGGATAGGGGTTGGCAAAATGAAGTTTATAAACTTCATTCATGGCGTCGAAATTCGCCATGTCCGTCAAAAAAACATTAACCTTGACCACATCATGAAAACTCATTCCGCCAGCTTCGAGCACGGCCGCCAGGTTTCGCAAACATTGTCTGGTCTGATCTCCGATATCACCGTCAGCCAGTTTTCCCGTCTCAGGCGAAATCGGTGTCTGGCCCGACAAAAACACATGATTCTCCGATATGATCGCGTGAGAGTATGGCCCAATAGCTGCAGCATCGGGCGCCGTGATAGATTTACGTATCATGAGTTTTCTTCAGCCTGTTTCAGCGAAAATTCCGGATTATAAATTAGTCCGATTGAATTGCCCCATGGATCGATAACAGTCGCAACCATAATTTCACCGCCGACATTGACCGGCGGGGTATCCTCTTTTGCTCCCAGGTCGACAAATCTGGCAAATTCCCCGGCAATATTTTCAACGCCCCAATAAGACACCACATTATCAGGTTTTTCGCCTGCCGGAGCCTCTTCCGGCATCAAGCCAAGTTCGTAACCAGCCACATCGAAACCAACATAACCCGGTTGGTCAAAGTAAGGTTGGGTCTGGAACGCTTGCGCATACCAGTCTTTGGCTTTTTCGAGATCACCAACTTTGTAGATCGTCGTTCTCAGCCCCAGTATTTGCATCGCTTTCCTCTTGCCTCTGGATAATTTTTCAAAAAGAACAAAAACAGAACCAAATTACAATGTCAATTGCTCATCATGCCTGTCGTGTTGATGCCCGGCATAGATCGGCGACAAGGATGGCGGTTAGTTGTTCTTCAGTGCCCAGACCCCATCCCAGTTTTTCTCAGGAGGTTTTTGAGCATAATAGGCACAACGATCAATATACAGTTTTGACACCATGTCGTTGGGACAATGGTCGATGAATTCCTTAAAACATCCACCGGCTTCAATCCACTCACGCTGCTGGTATAGTTTCATAGCCTGCTCGAAGACAGGTAAAGCTTTTAATAATTTTTCTTGCTGCCTCTCGGGATAATAGGCCAACGGTTCGTAAACCAAAATCGGTTTGCTCTTGCCCTTGACCCGCAATACGTCAATCTCACGCAAAACCTCATGTGATGCCAATTGTGATGCAGTCGTTTCACTGACCAATATTGAGGTTCCGAAATATTTATTAGCGCTTTCCAACCGCGCCGCCAGGTTTACATGATCACCAATGACCGTGTAGTCCATACGTTTTTCAGAACCCACGTTTCCGGCCACCACTTCACCGGTGCTGATACCGATACCTATATCAATAGCCTCCAGGCCATCGCGATTTCTGCTTTTATTGAGCTTGCGCAACGCCTGGAGCATTTCAATAGCAACCTTAACGGCGTTATTGGCATCTTGAGGGTCCGACAGCGGTGCGCCAAACACTGCCATGATGGCATCTCCGATATACTTGTCCAAAAGCCCTTTGTGACGAAGCACCACCTCCACCATTTCGGAGAAGTAGTTATTCAACATGTCCACGGTTTCACCTGGACCGAGGTTTTCCGTCATATTTGTGAAGCCCCGAATGTCGGAAAACAGCATGGTGGCCTCCTGCGCCGAGGCAATAAACGGCTGATCGGCACTGTTCAGAACTTTGTCCATGACTTCTTTTGCCAGATACCGGGCCATCGTAGTGCGGAAGCGTTTTTCGCTGGTAATATCTTCAATTTCCAACATAAAACCCATCGGCGTGCCATCAATGTCAGCCAAGGAAGCAACCGTAACATTGACCGCGATTATTTCACCATCAGCGCGCAAATAATCGGTGTCCGCGTGGTAATCAGTGCCGCCGGTTTTTGAAACAAAATCTAGACTTTCAGCAACCCACTTGTTGTGTTCAAAAAACACCTCAACCACGTTCCTGCCGACAAGATTTTCTTCCGTCAACCCGATGTTACGTGTTGCCGCCTCATTGACTTTGGCAATTTTGAAATCCTTATCGAGGGTGACAATTCCGTTGCTTAAAGATTTCAGCACCGCCTCATTGTAATTTTTCAATCGCCGCATATCCTGAAAAAGTGAAGCGTTTTCCAAGGCCACCGCTGCCTGGGCAGAAAAAGTGCGCAATCGTTTTTCATCCCGAGCCGTAAACGGACCGCCGATTTTATTCAACACCTGCATCACGGCAATCGGTGCACCCTGCCTATCTATCATCGGCAGGCATAATATATTGCGGGTGTTAAATCCGGTCTCGCGGTCTACTTCCGGATTAAAGCGCGCATCGCTATGGGCATCGGTAATATTGAGTGTCTTGCAGGTTGAAAAGGCTTCACCGGCAATACCTCTGTTGCTTGGAATTCTAATTTCCCTGCGGTTCACGCCTTCAGCCACCCGCGACCACAGTTCATCTTTTTCGGCATCATAAATAAACAATGTGCTGCGTTCTGCCGAGAGCAGCTTGGTGGTTGCCGCCATAATTTTAGATAACAGCTCATCCAAATCAAGATTGCTCGAAATCGCACTGGTTACTTCCAGCAGAGTTGCTTCATCCTTGCGCGCACTTTCAAGCTTTTCAAACAGTTGGGCATGTTCAAGTGCAGCCGAGACCTGAGAGGTCATTGCCTCCAGCAATTGCGCATCCGTATCTGAAAAATCTCCGCTCGCCTTGTTCAGCAACTGGGTAACACCGATAATGCGTCCATCCTTGTTTGTTAAAGGCGCGCACAGAATGTTGCGGGTGCGATAGTTGGTGCGCTCATCAACCTCGCGGTTAAAGCGTGGTTCGGAATAAGCATCGGAAATCAAGAGTGTTTCGCCGTTGGTAAAAACACAACCGGCAATTCCGGCATCTTGGGGGATGCGAATTTCGCTAACGTTGCCACCTTGAACCAATCGGGAAAACAACTCGTCTGTTTCATTATCATGGAGAAATAGGGTTGCCCGATCCGATTGCAGCACGTCTTTTATGACCTCGATTAGACGCGGCAACAGATGATCCAGCGACATCGACTGAGCCACGGTTTTATTAACTTCAATCAACACTGAAAATCTATGCAGAAGCCTGGCTGCTTTTTCTGCTAAATTTTTATTGTCTTGCTGCGACAAGGCACTGGCAATCTGGCGCACCTCGCCATCCTGCAGGGGTGATTTATAAATTTTGCGGAAAAGCTCGTTTGATTCACCTGACATCTGCAAATACTTTCAAACAGAGAAAAAATGGGGAATGAAAACTCATGCCTGTTAATTCGCTAGAAGCCGCATAGTGCAAGGTTTATGACATCATACAATTGGGAAAAATACAACAAACCCGGCATATGGATATCAGGTTCTTACTGCTGTTCCTTCTTGGCATCAATTGAACTCAACTTTCGTGAAAACATTCCAGTTCAGCTTCTTAAAGTTCATTCTGGCTTTTTTCGTGGCAGTACCGGTGAGATATAGGTCCAACCCGCCTTTGAATTTCTGTTTTTCAACCGACCTGTTGATGGATTTAACAGCTTCAGCCAAATTAGCGGTCCAGGCGAGTTCATCGACTGCAAAAACGATCAGCATCTTATCTTCCTGTGTCTGCACCAAAGGAAAACCGGCGGCCAGAACGAAATTCTTTAACGCTGATTTGCGCTCATGAAAATCAGCCAACAATTCTGCCCGCCGCCGGTGGAAATAGGCGACTTCCCGATGAGCGGCAGTCGCAGCCCGGGCCAGGAACAAGCGACGGGAAGACACATCGGCAAGTCGCTCCAAGGCAGCGCTCAAAGCGGTTTGATCAGAAATTGTGTAAAACGCATTTGCCAAAAATCCTTCAACCGTCGCCTCATCAATATCCATATCAATCAGCAACCGTCGATTATAAGCCTTTAACTCCCGCGGAGTTTTATTGCGTATCAACAGATCCAATGCGCGTGTGTTGGCCTTATCATTTGCGAGGCTGGCCGAAACGCCGGGCAAGGCAGCAAGTGACAATCCGACAACACGGGCACCGTCCATTCCCGCCCGCGACAACTCTCTCAATCGTTTGGCCAAAGGTGGAAAATCGCTATAAGGATCAACACCGAAGTTTTCCGCAATAATGCGCTTTGCTCTGCCAACGTCGCGCAAGCGCCCCGACCCTGCAACGACACCCTCACCCGGTTTTTTGGTCTTTTCTTCGATGTTTTGAAATAAAATTCCAATACCTGAAATATTCCCTTGAGATTTTATTTTCGGCGGCTTTTTTATAGACCTTTTAAAGCCGAAAGAAGTTCCCACCGCTTTGTCAAAACCCTCATTGAAGGCGGCATCCAGCTTTAACTCATCCATTAACTGCAGTGCTGCAAGTTCGCGCAACCTGACCTTTAACAACTCATCGCCGATAACATCGAAGGACCCATAAAAAGTACTTATTTTGTAGAACCGTAAAAACCCGTCGCTGCGCACCGGATTTTGTAGCTGATAATTTGCCCCGAAAGCCTTTCGCCCATGTATTTTTGCCGGCTCAACCGGCTGCGGACGTTCAAATTCATCAGACCCGGCGGCCACCGGTTGAGGTAAAATGCACAGAGCCACCGCTATCATAATAACTGTCTTGGCAACGCCAAATTTACCAGCACAACCCAAATCGGCCACAACGATCTCCCCAAAAATCGGCATAGAATGATTTCGATATTATCTTATCGCCTTTCCGCTGTACAATTATGTGTGCGTGCCAAATCAAGGCGCGTCCAACGATCTAGGAAACTGTTCACGATGACTGCGCGGCAGCAAAAAGAGAAATCCGGTCAGAATTTGTCTTGCGATTTCACTACCGGTGCAATTGCCCACCGGTTGAAATTTGGCGGTGGCCGAAACCAAGCCCTGCCCCGGGCTGCCGGGTTTACGCGCGGCCGCACGCCCAACGTGGTTGACGCCACCGCCGGTCTCGGCAGAGATGCATTTCTGCTCGCTTCCCTGGGCGCCACTGTCACACTGATAGAAAGATCGCCTGCCGTCCACGATCTGCTGCAAGAGGGGTTAAGGCAGGCTCGCGATAGCACGCCCGAAATTGCACAAATCGCTAATCGCATGACACTAATTCACGGTGACGCAAAAGAATTATTGCCCGCCCTTGAACCGGAAGTAGTCTTTGTAGACCCCATGCATCCTCCCCGCCGCGGATCGGCTCTGGTAAAAAAAGAAATGCGCTTGCTCAAAGAGCTGGTTGGATCAGACCCCGATGCTTTGGAGCTCATGCAGGTGGCATTGAGATCTGCTACCAACCGCGTAGTGCTCAAATGGCCGTTGCGCGCTGAAGCTCTGGATCCTCTTCAATCACCCTCACATCAAATTATCGGCAAAACCACCCGTTATGATGTCTTCATGCTGTAGAAGGTTTACTGTCAGCCGTTTTGGCCGAATTTCGTCCAATATCTGCCGAACAGCGCTTCTTCAGATGGTCTATCTTCTGGAATTGTCGTCACCAGATGAGTGATATTGATGAAATTGCGGTAGTTTAAATTCTCCGAAATGGAATTGCCGGCCCAGGTGCCGCAGCCCATGGAAAGCGTGAAGTTGAGGCCGTTATCGAAGCTGCCGCCATTACCGAACGTATGAGCCTGGTTGACCAGAACCCGGACCACATCTAGCTCCTCGGCAAGCTCTTGGGCATGGACCATGTTTTTAGTGTGAATGCCGCAGGAATGGCCGATGCCCTTAACGTCAAGTATCCGCCGGACTTTGTCCTTGGCCTCGGCAAAATCACCGGCGCGGTAAACCGTTAAAACCAGGGAGAGTTTTTCATCCGACAGCGGTTCCTCAGCGCCAATTCCCTCATGTTCAACAATGAAAAACCTGGCGGACTCAGCTGCCTCACCCAATCCGGCCGCCTGGGCAAACACATCCGCATCCTTGGCGATGACATGGCGGTTAAGATGTCCGTCAACCCACAAAGCATTGACAATTTTTTCTTTCTCGTTCGCCGATGCCCGATATCCCCCGGCCCGCTGCAATGCCGCCAATGCCTCGTCATAAACCTCATCGAGGATGACGAGGGAGTTTTCCGAGGAACATGACGTTGAATTATCGAAAATCTTTGATGCACAAATTTTGGCGGCAGCATCGTCTAAGTCCGCCGAACTATCGATAATTACAGGCACGTTGCCGGCTCCCACGCCGATGGCAACCGTCCCGCTGGAATAGGCCCGGCGAACATTATTCTGCGAACCTGTACAAACAATCAGATCGGCTGCTTCCATCAACGCCTGGGTGAGATCCTTTGAGACCGGTGCCGGTAGAATTTGCACCAGATCCACCGGCTGCCCGCATCTTTTAAGCTCGGCGCGCATATATTCAACGCATTGATGTGTGGTGCGATACCCCGCAGGAGATGGCGCAATAATCACCGCATTTCCACCCTTCACAGCCATCATCGCTTTGTTAACAGGCGTAGCCGCGGGATTGGTTGAGGGACACACTGCGGCAACAACCCCCACCGGCTTGGCATATTTAACCAATCCTTTTTCCGGCAGTTCTTCGATAATCCCGGTGGATTTTGCTCGCGAAAGATCTCTCAGAGTACCGAAAATCTTGCGCGTATTTTTAGTAATTTTTGAGGCGACATTGCCCAAGCCGGTATCTTCTACCGCCAGTTCAGCCAGTTCTTTTGCCCGGCCCGGCTCATAGATTGACCATGCTAAAGCCGTCACTGCGTCATCTATTTTATGCTGATCGTCATTTTGAAACTCAGCCATTGCCGCCCGTGCCCGCGCAACGAGTTCGACGATAATCAATGAATAATCTGTTTTTCCGCTACAGTCTTTTTCTGCTAATGAATTCATGAATTTTATTCTCAAAAAGCCGGTTGTTTTTCACCCTAGCACCGGCGGCATACGCTCATACGATGCACCATAGAGCTTGCCGCCAATGCGTCAACCGTTTGCCGTCACCAGTTTCCTAACGTTCATAATACCAAAACAAAGCTGTAATGTTCCGGGATATACTTGCGGTAATTGCCGCGATAATTATTGTGTCAGAGTATCGATTAAATTATAACCGGAAACCACTGGTTAATTCTACCTCTGCCATATTTACCCGATCATTAGTTTAAGACCTCAAATAGTTGGGAGTTACCTATGCGCATTTGTGTTTTTTGTGGCTCAAGCCCAGGCAATCTTAAATCCTATCAGGATGCTGCGGTTGAAATTGGAACCCTGTTTGCCCGCAATAATATAGAACTGGTCTTCGGCGGCGGCCATGTCGGACTTATGGGGATAGTCTCTGATGCCGTTCTAGCTGCCGGAGGGCAAGTCACCGGGGTCATGCCCAGATACCTGGTTGAAAGAGAAATCGCTCATGAAAATCTAACCTCTCTTTTAATTGTTGAGGACATGCACGAGCGTAAATCAAAAATGTCAGAACTGTCTAACGGCTTCATCACCTTGCCCGGAGGGGCTGGAACACTCGAAGAAATAACCGAGCAATGGACCTGGGCACAATTGGGGTTTCATGAAAAACCCTGCGCCTTTCTTAACATCGGCGGATATTATGACCCCTTGCGCGAAATGATCGGCAGAATGGTGGAAGCCGGTTTTATACAGGCTGATTATGCTGAGATGCTCATCTTCAGCGATAATTCTCAGGCGATATTGGACGCCTTTGACACCTACAATCCACCACCACGCAAGTGGACGAAGGAATAGATCGCCAGGCTGGATCATAGTCTGAAACATTACTGAAAAAATTGAATCTATTTTTATCCGACTTCTCCCAGCAGAGCACCTGTGATACAGGAGCCGATAAACATTATTTCACCTTGAGGATTTGTGAACTCATGAGCTATGCAGAGGTTGAGCGCCGCCTTAAAAGCGGAAAAATTGTCATCCTTGATGGCGGTACCGGCACCGAGTTGGAAAGGCGCGGCGTGCCAATGGATCAAGAAGCATGGTGCGGACCAGCAACGCTTGATCATCTTGACGTTCTTGAGCAAGTCCATTGCGACTATATCACCGCTGGCGCGGACATAATTACCGCCAACACTTATGCCTCATCGCGACTGATGTTGGCTCCCGCCGGTTTAGGTGACCGGTTTGAGGAAATTAATCTGGCTGCAATCGATGCCGCGCACCGGGCAAGAAAGACCAGCAGGCGTCCCGGAATTGCCGTTGCCGGATCCCTGTCGCACATGCTTCCGATGGTAGCAGGAGCAGATAAAACCGACCTCGCCCGGGCACCGGGGCAAGCAGAGATGGTGGATGCCTTTGGTGAACTTGCAGAACTTCATCGCCAAGCGGGATGCGATCTCATTTTACTGGAGATGATGTATCACCCTGACCGGATGGCTGCCGCCTTCGAAGCAGCCATAGCGACGGGTCTGCCGGTTTGGGCCGGGTTTTCCGCCCGGCGCAGCAGCGATGATCAAATCTTGAGCTTTGCTGTTGATAGCGATATTCCGTTTGCCGAAACAATTCAGGTGTTGGCCGATTTCGACGTTGCCGCTGCTGGCATCATGCATACCTCTTCGAACGTGATCGGCGATGCCATAAATATCCTGCGCACGGGTTTTGACGGTCCGACAACAGCTTACCCCGATTCAGGATACTTCAAGATGCCCCGTTGGCAGTTCCATGATGTCATCCCCCCCGCAGAACTCTTGCAATTTGCCAATCAATGGGTTGTCAACGGCGTACAGGTTCTTGGCGGGTGCTGCGGGCTTTCGCCTGAGCACATCGCAACCTTGGCTTCACTCAGAGATCCTGATTAGCACCTACTGATCTAAGGTGATGCGGAATGAGATGACCACTGATACTCTCGTGGTCTCTTGATCGGCATGCTTTAAGAACTAAAGATGCCGATCAACCATCACCTAAGAGGATAGCTTAGGCCGCACGAACCTGTTCAAGAAACTTTTGAACCTGCTCGTTCAAAAACTCCGACTGTTTGGAGAGCTCACCGGCAGCAGCGGTAACCTGTCCAGCACCATCCCCGGCTTCCTGAGAAGATTGTGTGACACCAGAGATATTTGTCGATACTTCGCGCGTCCCCATGGCGGCTTCCTGAACATTACGAGCAACCTCATGGGTGGTAGCGCCTTGCTCCTCCATTGCAGCGGCAATCGCCGTCGAGGATTCTTCAAGCGTTTTGATAACACTGCCGATATCATCAATTGAGGCAACTGCATCACTGGTTGCCGATTGAATTTCACCAATATATCCCGAGATACTTTCAGTGGCTTTGGCGGTCTCGTTAGCCAGCGCCTTAACTTCGCTGGCAACTACGGCAAACCCCTTTCCAGCGTCACCGGCGCGGGCTGATTCAATCGTCGCATTCAGGGCCAAAAGGTTTGTTTGTTCAGCAATATC
>JAJFHR010000185.1 GCA_021775515.1 Hyphomicrobiales bacterium
TCAGTCTTGGCAACGGATTGGCCACCTTTTTCGCCGCCTTTATGTTTGACCATCGCCGCCGGTTTTGCGGGTTGAGACGAAGTCTGGTCCTTCATCTTTTTGTCCATCGGCACTTTTGCCTCAGCCGATGCCTGAGCCGGCTGTTCCTTGGTTGATTTGGGCGGTTGTTTTACCTGCGTGGGCGGTTGGGGCATTGTTTTGCTGGTATCGGCGGCAGGTTTATCCGGCTTCATGGCCGTTTCGGTTTCAACCGGCTTAGGAGCAGGAGTTTTGGCAGGCATAATCTTTGCCGGCTGCTCGTCCAATTGCAGGATTTCCCGTCGTTTACCGGCTTCGCCGGGCATAACACCCTTGCCATCACCGGCAACGGGAATGACTTTTTTTGTTGGAAGAGTTACTACTTTCTTTTCATTTTTTCCTTTCTCGTCGTCACCCAAAGGTCCTGAAACGTCGACTACATAATAAAACCCTTCGCGAAACGCGCGGATATTCGTGTCGTCCTTGAGCATAATTTTTACTTCAAGGCCAGCATCGGTCAATTGAGATTTAGCGCCCGCGACAAATTTGGGCGGATCGACTTTCAACCTGGAAAAGTCAGTGCGGATCAACTTGTCAAACAGCAAATTAAGGGTGTTGCCGTCCCGCGATACCTTCACACCGACTTTTTCGGTCCAGTCAAAAACCAGGCGGCTGAATGTCGGATATTGTCCGACACGCACTTTGAGAACTTTTTTAGAATTTTCAAAGGCTCTGCGCCGGGCCAATTTGCGGCGCTCTTCTTCCTTCTCGCGCGCTTTTGTTGCCAGTTCATCAATCACCTCTTGCGGAAGGTTTGGCGGCAATCCGACCCAGGTTGCCGGCAACAGGTCCAAAAACAACCGGTCACCTGCTTCAATCGTATTGATTTTAATCTTACCAGCCAGCGCGAAACGGAAGGATTTTCCATCGGGGTCTTTACGCCCGACCACCAGATAATCCTTTAGTGGCTTCAAAAACTGTTCGATTTTGACGTTGATCTTGTCCTCAAAAGATATGACAAGCACGCCGTCTGAAATCTTGACTTTATAGGGTGGAAATTCGAAGAACCGGAAAACTATTCTGCCAAAACCTTTTTCGGCACTTGCCTTAACTTTTACCGTAATCTCAGCCTTTGCCGCGAAAGGCTGAAAAGTCATGAACGCAACCACAAACAGCGCCAACAGGCCTGGCCCAAACCGCCATATCCGCCGCCATCCACACCGTACTGAACCAACACACGGCTTTTTGCGATCTTTTGAACTTTGCTGCAACAAACTCGCCAACCAATACAACCGCGCCACTACTGGTAAATAGCTGCGGAATACTTCGCACAATTATCTACCTAAAATAACGCAAGCGCGGTTAATACCCGATTAAGTCGCGAGGTTGAGCGAGATATGGCCAGGAAAATACGTTGAATATTGTTGAGCCGTTTTCACCAATATTGAAAGATTAGGGTCAGGCCTCATTAATTACATGCAATTCTGTTTGATCATATCGGTTCGGATGCCAGTAAAGCAGCGCAAGGCAAGGCTTTGTGCCTTGTCGAGCATGGTTTGCCGGAAGGCGGGCCGTCTTGGCCAAACCCTTTGGGCGCGAGTGAATTTTCCCTCTGGGGGCGTTAGAAAGGCTTTAATACCCGCAGGTTTCCCGCGCCTTTCTGCCTGCCCAGAGAAAAAATCACTTAACGCAGAATGGATGGAATTAATGAGGCCTGACCCTAGCTTTCTCAGCCGGATTTGCCGTCTTCAACCCGGGGCAGTTCTTTCATACTTTTTCCGTCTCCAGCAGCCTTCATCGCCAGTTGAATAGTCAACCGTTCAGCAGCTTCAGCATCCATTTTCGCCAGGATCGCCGACATTTTTCTCGGTGCGATGCGCCCGGCCACCTGCAGGAGGATTTTTCCATCAAGGCGGCTAAAAATACGTGCAGCCTCCTTAGGCTTCATGCCCTCATAGATAGAAACCAGGTTCTTGAATTGCTCGTTCCGCATTTTCTTCTGCTTGACGGTCGCTTCTTGAATTTGAGCTTCTATTTTCTGTAGATTACTAATTTTCTCGTCTATTCTTTTTTCTGCGGCTTTGAGCAGGTTTTCACGTAATTTAATTTCCTTTTCGCGACTATCGAGCTCTTTGCGCCGTTTGGACAAAGCCTCCAATAAAGCGACTTCTGATTGAGACAAACTAGTTACCGATTGTTCCACCGGCGCTTCCCCGCCCTTTTTTTTGTCTTTGCCCTTTTTCTTTTCATCTTTCCCCGGCTTCATTTCAGCCTTTTTTTTGTCGTCGGCTTTGGACTTTTCCTCGGCAGGTTTTTCCTGAGCCAACGCGACATTTATAGAAGCGATAGATAAATCGTTTTTACGGGCATAATCGGCAATTTTAAGCCCGAGAACGGTTATTGCCGTTACGATAACGATGGGGAAAAGTCTCATGCGATTGCTCATGGCCGATTGCTCCTCGCCTCTAGGCACTCTTCCTCAGGAAAATTGATTTACCATCGGGAAATTGCGAAACCGTCGGTGAGTTTTCAGGTGCCAAATGTTGCCGGGAACGCGTCAAATTCTCCAGTTGGTCGGCCAACATGCGGGCCTCACCAAGTTTAGCAGTTAGCCGCTGATCCACATCATCTGCGGTAGCTCTTAGGCCAACAATCGCTTCCTGCGCTGTATGTGTGGTTTGAACAAGATCAGTGATAACCGTGCGCAAATCTTTCTGTCCAGTGCGCAAGACTCTAAGCCGTTTATCCAAAATATAACAGTAACCTACTGTAATTAATAACAAAAAAATCAACATACTTTCAATTGCAAGAGTGATCATGCTACCCCATCCAGTGTTTCGATGCCCAACTTACCAGAACCGCCTGCCGGTTTAAGAACATCGGCAAGCCCTTTTTCAACTCGAACTGAAACCTGCTGACCCACACGGCCCATTTTACCGCTAGCCAGAGAAATATCGCCGCACCTTAAGTCAATTTCCGAATCAGGAGATGAATTCAACATAAGGGTCTGGCCCACTTCCAAATTCATGACCCGCTGTAGCGAAATTTCCTGTTCATCCAAAACCGCATCGATAGCAACCTCCGTTGACCACAGTTCTGTGGCAAGATGGCCTTCCCAAATTGTGTCCTGACCAAATTTTTCGCCCATGAACATCTGTAAGAGCAATTTTCGAATGGGCTCAAGCGTTGCATAGGGCAGGATCAGTTCAATCCTGCCACCACGATCTTCCATATCGATTCTGAGTTTTACCAATATGCAGGCATTTGCAGGTCGAGAGATCGCGGCAAAACGAGGATTGGTCTCCAGCCTGTCGAGGACAAAATTCACTGGTGACAGCGGCTCAAAAGCTGCCCGGACATCGGTCAGAACAACTTCAATAAGCTGCTCGACCAGGGCTGTTTCAATGGTCGTGTAAGGCCGGCCCTCAATTCGCATGACACTGGCACTGCGGCGACCGCCGAGCAACACGTCAACAATGGAATAAATCAGGCTGGAATTGACGGTAAACAGGCCATAATTATCCCATTCCTCTGCCTTAAATACCGAAAGAATGGCGGGCAATGGTATCGAATTCAAGTAGTCACCGAACCTGATTGAAGAAATGCTGTCGAGCGATACTTCAACATTATCAGAGGTGAAAATGCGCAGGCTTGTAGTCATCAACCGGACGAGCCGGTCGAAGACGATTTCCAGCATCGGCAGGCGTTCGTAGGAGATCAGTCCGGAATCAATGATTGCACGGATACCACTGATTTCCTCGCCCCTGTCGGTGGCTAATTGAAACCCGAGTAGCCCGTCGATTTCTTCCTGATTGAGAATGCGGTCCGCGCCACCGCGCTCGGCTGCAACGTCTTCTTCTTCTCCCTCGTCGATCATTGCCGCCCATTGGGCCGCTACATCATCATCAAAATTCGAATCTGTAGACCCACCGCCGCCCGCCGCGCCAGCGTCTTCTTCCGCCTCCATTCCCCATTCAGCGGCAAGGGCATCTTGATCAATTTCTTCTTCGGCCATCTAGTTTTAATACCTGCTAAATTGAAATCTACTGCACCAGGATTTCCCTGAATAAAACGCGTTCAACTCGTTTTGGCGAGATTTCGAGATTAATGCGTTTGAGCAATTCCCCCTTTAAGCGGTAAACTCCCGCTGAACCTTCAAGATCTTCGCTCCTCAACTCCCTTAAATAAACCTGAAATGCGTCATGTATGCGCGGCATAAGCGGTTCCAGCGCTTCTTTAACATCCGAATTGGTATATTCCAGAGCGACCATAAGTTTTAGAAACTGGGCGTTCCTTTTTCTGGAATTCAGGTTCACGAGAAATTCCGGCAGGTTGTAGTAATACCGAGTTTTTTCCGGTTCCACAGCCGCCATTTCGCCATTGTTTTCTTCCGGCGAGCCGCCAAACAGTCCCAGGTAATAGGCAGCGCCGCCACCGCCGCCGCCAAGAACCAACAAGGGTAAGGCCACAAACAAAACGATGAACTTGCCGCTCAGCTTTCGTTTGCCACCCTCTTCCGCTTCGCCTTCAGTGCCTTCAGCGCCATCGGCAACATCGGCTTCGACTTCGGCCTCATTTTCTTCATCAGCCATTTTTCAATTCCTGCAACTCCAACAAAACTTGGCTGGAAACGGCGCTGTTGTTACCTCAATCTGAGGCACCTTGAATTCGATCAGAACCGTTATGTCATTTGCCCGATTCTTTGCACCCACGTGCGTACATGTATCTAAAGTGATAATGGTTAACGAAACCTTGCCAACCCCATTGCCAAATGGGCAAGAATTACCGGGCAAGCCCTTCCCAAAGGGCGTTTCGATGCCGCTGGAAAATTTTATCTATTTGATTTAATTGAATTATTTAATTGGCACGGCTTATGCACGTCTGATTGCCATGGAAAACGCATTGCTAATAGGCCTGTCTCGCCAAGCTGCTCTACAGCGGCAGATGGACGTTATCGCCAACAATCTCGCAAATGTTGAAACCGCGGGCTACAAAGGCGAAAAACTGCTGTTCGAAGAATACCTCTCAAAAAATGCCGAGGTCACCGATCTGCCGGGCAGTTCCGGAAAGGTATCAATGGTCCAGGATGTGGCGGTTTTTCGCCAGTTTGCCGAGGGTAGCATTGTTCCAACAGAAAATCCTCTGGATGTAGCCGTCAGTGGCAAGGGTTGGCTTGTTGTTCAAACGCCGAACGGCGAGCGATATACCCGCAACGGTCATTTAACCCTCGACAATGAAGGCTTGCTGGTTAACTCCAGCGGCTATCCCGTCTTGAGCACGGCCGGCACCATCTCCATCGGAGCCGATGAAACCAACGTGACAATTTCGGTCGACGGTAGTGTATCGACCAGTGCCGGGGAAAAAGGAAAACTGCGTGTGGTCGAATTCGAAAATGAAAACGTGTTGAAAAAAGAAGGAGAAACACTCTTCGTTACGGATGCGAGACCTT
>JAJFHR010000186.1 GCA_021775515.1 Hyphomicrobiales bacterium
CCCCTTTTTGTATCATCGGGATCAAGCCAACGGCCTTGAAGGGCTTTTTGGCTGCTACGACGAACGACAGGCCTGTAGACAAATTTGAATACCGAAATCGCCAAACCGAGAGTGGCATTTGCTGGTTTCATTTCCATCCCCTCAATAGGCATACCCATCTGAACCCCGATCAGCGGATCGGCCCTCAACGCCTGACCTTAACCTATTTTCTCAGGTCCAGGCGCTAGATCGGTGGTGCTATCAATTCTGATTTATCCTGCCACGATGCCGATTTCTTTCGTGCCCCCCGTCTGGATTTCCAGGTTTTTACAAAAGCTGCCAACTGAAGCAGCGACACAAATATGACAAGGCCGGCAAAAGGTATCTGGGCCCAGTTTGGTTCCGGCACACTTCTATGAAAATCCTGAAAATGAAGATACATGAAATAAGCCGTGTGAATGACAATCAGCATCCACAAGACATAGGCGCTTTGTTGTAAAAATTTCCACACCGTTCCGCTAAGCACCCGCTGGCTGACATCATTAGAGGCAAGCGCCAGAACCAGGCCATAGACCAGGGCAACAATGCCAATGACATTTGCCAGGGCAAAACCGTGCTGGAGCATGACGTACTGGCCAAGTGCTGGATGCAATTCATAGCCGAACAGGCGGATCAGGTTCCATTCGACCCAACCGGCAAGGATGATAACGGTATGAACAATTGCCAGCAAAACACCATAAATACCAAACTCCCGCCGCCAGGGAATAGACACTCGAAAACTCGAAAACAGGCGGGCCAGCGGACCGATCATCATGGAGATTGCCACCAGAACCAGGCTCATGTCTCCTACTGCCCGGTTCCAGCGGTGCATGTCCGACCATTGGGCGCGGGATTCCAGAAAAGCATATGTGCCAAGAGCTGTAACAAGCAAAACAGCAAGGTGCCGGGATTTCCATCCAAAGGTGAGCCAGCTAGCCGGCTTGCCGGATTTTTCGGGCATTAAGTTCTACGTCCTCTTATGCGGAGCAAAAAGCTCACTCTTCTACGTCTGGCGCGCGATTATGCGATCAAATGCGGCGACTCTGTGACAGCTATCCGGGATACATCCTCTGACATTAGAGACTGGTCCCGCTAAAGCTGCACAATAGCCAACCGGCGACAACTGGCCAATCAAAACATTACCAATTTGTAATATGCACCCTCTTGACCTTCCATTAAGTGGAAGGACCACATGAGAGGTATCTTAGTGCCTATTGCGGCCAATTTGTTGACCCTTTGAACATAAGGAATTTAGTCATGCGCCCGAAAATGATGTTAGCTGCTGCAACCTTGACAGCTCTTGCAATTGCAGCACCCCAAGGCTTTGTTGCCCAAGCGCAGCAATCTGGAATGCAACCCCAACAAAATCAGATGCCGCAACCTGGCGGCATGATGAATCAGGGTGCCAAGAACAACCCTAGCGGAATGATGGAACGCGGCGAAGTAATAGCCCCCTGCGGCATGGTCGGTTCAGGCAGAATGATGCAGCCGGGCTCGAGAATGGGTCAGGGAGGTGTAATGGGTCCCGGAGGTGTAATGGGTCCACGCGGTATGATGGGGCAATATGGAATGATGGGACCGGGTGGAATGATGGCCATGATGCAGGGCAGGCAAATGGGAAAAATGTTTATCGCCCGCACCAAGGCGTATTCAGACGGTGATATCAAGCGCATCATTGATGGAAGGTTGTCAAAACGCGGCCTATCCCGGCTGAAAGTCGGCGACGTAAAAGATGCCTCAGATGAAAAGGGGAAATTTGCACTCGCTGATGTTGTTTCCGCCAAAAACGAGTTTCTTTTTCGCCTCAAGGTAAACAAAATGACAGGCTGGTCTGTCATTGTGGAATAGCCTCAAACCCTAAAAAAACTGTACGAGGTCAAATTATTATTAAAGAACGGCTGGTTGTGGCTTTACGTCGCGGTTGGTTTTTCCACCCTACCGGCTTCGAGCCCGCGTTATCTGCACCAGTTGTAAAGACCCGATAAAAAGACCGTTACCCCGCGGCAAACAGACCTGCCGTGGGGAAAAATGTATGAATTTAAATCCGCTCTTGACATTCCACTTGCTGGAAGCTTTAGCTTGTCGTAACATTCCTTTCAAAGAGCGCTGAAGGGCCCCTGTGGTTTTGCGCCATTTTCAACTAACCGGAGAACGCCAGCATGGCACACGTACATAGCAATCATGACGAACCGGCCTCACCCAAAGCCGATATTATCCGGGATCCGGTTTGTGGCATGACCGTAGATCCTGATGCTGGCAAACCTCAACATGAGCACGAGGGCCACACCTATCATTTCTGCAATCCGAAGTGCCAAGAAAAATTTGCCGCCGAACCGGAAGCCTATATTTCTTCCGAAGATGTTGTCTGCGGTATGAGCGTAAATCGCGCTACCGCCAAATATATGTCCAAACATTCTGGTGAACGCTTTTATTTCTGCTCTTCCGGCTGCCAGACCAAATTTGAAGGAGAGCCGGAAAAATATCTTTCCGGCCGCCCGGCACCCGAGCCCATGCCGGAAGGAACGATGTACACCTGTCCCATGGACCCTGAAATCATTCAGGAAGGACCGGGAGATTGCCCCATCTGCGGCATGGCGCTTGAGCCAATGGGAATTCCGCCGGCAGATGCGGGACCAAACCCGGAATTGATAGACTTTTCCCGCCGGTTTTGGATCGGGCTTGTTTTGGCTATCCCGGTTCTTATTCTGGCTATGGGACCTTATATTGGCCTGCCGGTGGAAGAATGGATACCCAGACAGATTTCAGTCTGGATTGAGCTCGCCTTGGCCTCACCGGTGATACTTTGGAGCGGCTGGCCGTTTTTCAAGCGCGGATGGGCCTCAATTGTAAATCGAAGCCCCAACATGTTCACTTTAATAGCGCTCGGTGTTGGAGCGGCATGGATTTACTCCGTAATCGCCACCGTTTTACCTGGCATATTCCCCCCTGCTTTCCGGCAGGCTGACGGCACGGTGGATATTTATTTTGAAGCAGCGGCAGTCATTGTTGTTCTGGTTCTGTTGGGGCAGATTTTAGAACTTCGCGCTCGTGAACGCACCAGCGGCGCTATACGCGCTTTACTTGATCTTGCGCCTAAAATGGCCCGTGTCGTGCGCGACGATGGCACTGAAGAGGAAATTCCCCTCGAAGATGTGGTTGCTGGTGATCTGCTGCGTGTTCGGCCCGGCGACAAAATTCCCGTCGATGGCTCGGTGACCGAGGGCCGTTCCAGCGTCGATGAATCCATGCTGACAGGTGAACCGGTACCGGTTGAAAAAGTACCCGATGAAAAAGTCACAGGCGGCACTATAAACGGCACCGGCAGCTTTATTTTCAAAGCCGAGCGGGTCGGCAAAGACACCATGCTTTCGCGCATCGTTGATATGGTTGCCGAAGCACAGCGCTCACGTGCACCAATTCAAAAACTCGTTGACGTTGTTGCCTCCTATTTTGTCCCAGCGGTTGTCGCCATCGCAATAATCGCATTCATCTCATGGTCGATCTGGGGACCGACCCCGCCCATGGCTTATGCTCTGATTGCCGCTGTCTCGGTATTGATCATTGCCTGCCCTTGTGCTTTGGGGCTTGCCACGCCGATGTCAATCATGGTTGCCACCGGCAAGGGCGCGATGGCCGGTGTGCTGATCAAAAACGCTGAATCCCTGGAACGTTTTGCCAAGGTTGATACGCTGATCGTTGATAAGACCGGAACCCTGACGCTTGGCAAACCCACACTAACGGATGTCATTGTCAGTGATGATCAAGATGAAAGTGAATTTCTGGCTCTCACAGCAAGCCTGGAACGAGGCAGCGAGCACCCTCTTGCCGAAGCCATTGTGCGCGGCACTGAAGAGCGCGGCATTACCCTGGCCAAAGCCACCGACTTTGAAGCGATTACCGGCAAGGGAGTTAAAGGAAAAGTCTCCGGCAAAGCGGTTGCGCTTGGAAATGCAAAAATGATGGAGGACCTCGGTTTTGATCGCTCCAAACTGATTGATCAGGCCGACGCCATGCGCACCGAAGGAAAAACGGTCATGTTTGTTGCCGTAAACGACAAGGTTGCAGGATTGATCGGCGTATCAGATCCGATTAAGGAAACAACGCGCGAGGCAATTGATGCTCTCCATAGCGTTGGATTGAAAATCGTCATGGCCACAGGTGATAATGCTCGGACCGCCAAGGCGGTAGCCGACAAGCTCAATATCGACGAAGTGCGGGCCGATATGCTTCCCGATGGCAAGGCAATTCTTGTTAAAGAGCTCCAGGCCAAAGGAAGTAAAGTAGCTATGGCAGGTGACGGTGTAAACGATGCACCGGCTCTGGCCCAGGCCGATGTTGGCATTGCCATGGGCACGGGCGCGGATGTTGCCGTGGAAAGCGCTGGATTTACACTGCTTAAAGGCGACTTGCGCGGCATCGTGCGTGCCCGGCGGCTGTCGATAGCAACCATGCGAAATATTCGTCAAAACCTGTTTTTTGCGTTTATTTACAATGCTTTGGGAGTTCCCATCGCGGCCGGTGTGCTTTATCCGGTGCTCGGCATTTTACTTTCACCCATAATTGCCGCTGCTGCGATGAGCCTGTCTTCAATTTCAGTAATTACCAACGCCTTGCGGTTGCGAACAACACGGCTGTAAGATATTTCTTTAATTACCACTCAACCAAAATGACTTGGTTTTAAAGAGGAAATAAAATGAATATCGGTGAAGTATCTAAGGCTAGTGGTCTTCCGGCCAAAACGATCCGTTATTACGAAGATATCGGATTAATCAGGCCGCATCGTCTGGAAAACGGTTATCGCGATTTTAATGACGATCACCTGCACAAACTCAGATTTGTTCAACGTTCGCGAAGCCTCGGTTTTTCCGTCGAAGAATGCCGAATTTTACTGGCGCTTTACGAAGACAAAAACCGCACGAGTGCGGAGGTCAAAAGTATCGCTGAAAAACGGCTCAAGGACATTGAACAAAAAATGAAAGACTTGCAGTCGATGCGTGCAATGCTTTTACACCTCATAGGTTCTTGCCATGGAGACGAAAGGCCGGACTGCCCTATTCTGGATGATCTCGCTAACCACGGCACGGTCCATTGATCCCTGGCACAACACGCACTGCTGAAAGGACCGCCTTATATGCGTCTTATGGCTGAATTGCCCAAGTATATTGTTATTGCTGTATTGATTGGCGGTGCTGTCGTATTGATCGGCCAATTGACCGGTACAGACAATTCCAGCCTCGTGGTAACTGTCAAGGTTCCTCAGCTTTCGGCGCAAGCAGCGGAGGGTCAAAAGTTGTTCGAAGCCAATTGCGAGGCTTGTCACGGACAAAATGCTGGCGGCAGCGATGTCGGCCCGCCACTGGTTCACAAAGTATACCGGACATCCCATCACGCCGACGGTGCCTTCTTGCTTGCGACCAAAAGAGGGGTAAACGCACACCATTGGCAATTCGGCGACATGCCGCCACAGCCACAGGTTGAGGACAAAGATGTGTTCGCCATCGTCCGCTATGTGCGCGAACTGCAACAGGCCAACGGAATATAGTAAGAGGACGAATGATAAAAATGAACTCAACAAAGCGTTGGTTGTTGGGAGCCGGTAGCGTTCTGTTGTTATCCGGCCTCACCGCTGTTGGCCTTGGCTGGTTTGATCGCCAAACCCCGCTGATCCTGAAACCGGATGATGTGGCGGTAGTAGCCAATGGCAAACAAATCTATCAGGACAATTGCGCCTCTTGCCATGGCGTTAATCTTGAAGGCCAGGAAAAATGGAAACTGCGCAACCCCGAAGGCAAATTGCCCGCGCCTCCACATGACAAGGCCGGACATACCTGGCATCATGCAGACGCGTTGTTGTTTGAATTGACTAAATTTGGCATGGAGAAATATATCGGCTCAAACTACCGCAGCGACATGCCTATCTTTGAAAATGTTCTAAGCGACAAGGAAATCATTGAAGCGCTTTCCTATATCAAAAGCACCTGGCCTGCTGAAATCAAAAAAACCCACGATAAAATAAATGCCAGCTACGCGAAGAGAGGTTCAAAATAATCAAATGGTAGCCGACTTCTTCCAGCGACCCGCTGCCGGATTAGATTTGCACACTAAGGTTGTCTTATTGAAATTCACTTTCATCTAATAGCGACTGCAAAAAGAGGAAGGAAGGAAGGAAGGAAGAAAGAATGATGTTTGGAGAAGAATACATGTCAGGTTGGGGAATGGCAGGCGGCGGCATTTTCATGCTGCTGATTATCATCTTGCTCGTCCTTGCAATTGTAGCGCTCGGCAAATATATCTTTCGCGGCTGAGCCTAATTCGCGCCTTTGCCGGCTGGATAAATGCCATCGGTACCAACTGCTTTTTTTCTACCGTTGTTGACGAGGGCGCATGCCGGTTTTATCTTTTTTCAAGTTCTGAAAAATTTGACGTTTTCAAATCTGCAAAGTACAAAAATAAAGTTTGATGCGGAAAGGCTAAAAGTTGACGATCATAGAACCGGTCTCAGAACTCGTTAACAATGTCAGTGCACCGTTTGAACAGGCCACGGCGATGCCGCCGAGCGTCTATACCAGCGATGCGTTTTTGCAGCGCGAACTAAAAGACATTTTTGCCAAAGACTGGGTTTGTGTCGGACGGGCTAGCGCCTTAGCGAAAATCGGCGATTATCTTGCCTATGATTTGGCCGGTCAGCCCATATTTGTTATTCGCGGCCAGGACGGCAAACTGCGCGCCATGTCAAATGTCTGCCTGCATCGCATGTCGACTTTACTTGAAGGAACCGGCAACAGACGCGTCATCGTCTGCCCTTATCACGCCTGGACTTATGCGCTCAATGGCACTTTAAAAGCAGCACCGGCGATGACGTTGAACCAAGGTTTTTGCAAGGATAACTACAGACTGCCGCAAATCAGGTGCGAAGAATGGCTGGGCTGGGTGATGGTCAGCCTCAATCAAGAAGCCGAACCGGTTTCCGCCCAGCTTACGGAAGTGCAAGGTTTGATCACGGATTTCGAAATGGAAAATTACATCGAAACTTTCCACGAAACCCACATTTGGGACACCAACTGGAAGATACTGGCCGAAAATTTTATGGAGAGCTACCATCTGCCGGTGTGTCACGCAGGAACGATCGGCGGTCTGTCAAAGCTCAGTGAAATGGTCTGCGTCCCCGGCCGCCCGGGTTTCAATTATCATACAATTCTCAAGGACGATACGCTGTCAATTGCTCTGGCCCATCCCGACAATACCAGAATAAAAGGTGACAGACGGCGGACAACTTTTCTGCTGGCGATTTATCCCAGCCTGCTAATTACACTAACCCCCGGATATTTCTGGTATTTGTCCTTGCATCCGCACGGCGTTGGCCAGGTTCATATAACATTTGGTGGCGGCATGGCACCGGAATTTGCCAACTCACCGCAAGCACAAGCACACTTCGCCCAACTCAAGACCCTGCTCGACGAAGTCAACGTTGAAGACCGTGGTTGCACGGAAAAAGTATTCAAGGGCCTCAATGCTCAAGCAGCAAAGCCCGGCCATTTAAGCCACCTAGAACGCCCCAATTTTGATTTTGCTCAATACCTCGCCGACCGCCTGGGCGGTTTCAAACGCACCTTTGCCGCCTAACCGGATAAAACATCAAACCCGCGGCGCTTAATCTCTGACACAATAACCCCAAGATCAGGCATAAAACCGGTCAAAGGTCGCAGGCGGCAGCCCAACCGCTCGCCCAGGCCCATTGAAAGTTATATCCGCCAAGCCAACCGGTTACATCAACGGCTTCGCCGATTGCGTATAATCCTGACACCTCCTTCGCTTCCATCGTCCGCGACGACAGACCAGCCGTATCAATACCGCCCGCGGTTACCTCGGCTTTGGCGAAACCCTCAGTGCCGGTCGGAGAAAATCGCCAGTCAGCAAGAGAACTTTCCGCAGTCTCAAGCGCCCGGTCAGGCTGATTGGCAAGCTCTCCACTGAGGCCGATCCGTTCCGCCA
Organism: Hyphomicrobiales bacterium; assembly: GCA_021775515.1. Classification (GTDB taxonomy): domain Bacteria; phylum Pseudomonadota; class Alphaproteobacteria; order Rhizobiales; family JAJFHR01; genus JAJFHR01. The sequence goes on from JAJFHR010000186.1 coordinate 8,011, forward strand.
GACTGGCAGCCAAACGATCTGGAATCAGGTCACCCAAAACAGTCTGGAGGCCCTGGCGCGACTTGATCCGCTTGATCTCAACCAGCCATCCGGGATCAGCAGCGGGAAGAAAATCAAGCCCGATCTCCTGTCCGTGCCGCCAGTAGGAGGAAATCTGCAGGATGGCCGGACCCGACAACCCTTTGTGAGTAAAAAGAACAGCCCCCTGAAACTTGACCTTGCCACAGCGCACGACAACATCGGCGGAGACACCTGAAAGCGAGCGGAATAACATCTCATCCCCGCCCAGGGTCAAGGGAACAAGTGCCGGTCTTGGCTCTATCACTTTAAGGCCGAAACGCCGGGCTAAATCATAGGCAAAACCGGTTGCGCCCATTTTGGGAATTGACGGACCACCGGTAGCGATTACCAGTGCAGGTGCACAAGCCGTATCTCTGCCAAAACTCACCCGGTAGAGCCCATCGGCATGAGCAATATCGCCCACCGGGCGCCCCATCCTGAGTTCGACCTCACCCTTATGACATTCCTCAAGCAACATGGCGACAATCTGCCGGGCCGATCCATCACAGAACAACTGGCCGAGTTCCTTTTCATGCCAGGCAATATCGTAACTGTTGACCAGTTCGATAAAATTTTCAGGCCTATATCTGCTCAAGGCAGATTTGGCAAAATGCCTGTTGGCCGACAGATAACGATCTGGTGCGGTATAAAGGTTGGTAAAGTTACAGCGGCCGCCACCGGAAATAAGAATTTTCTTGCCCGGCTTTTCGGCATGGTCGATTAGCAAAACACGTCTGCCACGCTGGCCAGCCACAGCTGCGCACATTAATCCGGCACCGCCCGCCCCCAGAATGATCGCGTCATATTTGCCGGTCATAACCACCACCGTGTTTTAACTGGCTCGCACATCAAAGAAGCAAACAACCTTATTTTTCCGGGATTTCGTACAAAATGAGCCGCGGTTTTCGAAACCAGATGCGAAGGCAACCTGTATACATGCCAACGAAAATCATACCAACCCCTATCATCCAAGGGGCAGTCAGCTTGTTGAGCCACATAAATTGGAACAAATTCGGCTCGTCTACCGCTGTAAGAAACGATCGGAAAAATCAACTTTTGACCCTGACGATCCGCCGGGCTTGCGCGAGTGTCTTGTCAGGCTCGCTCCCAGCATCAACCCGGTGCCAGGTGATGGCACCTGAACCGCGCGCCAGTTGGCCACGCACCACATCGGCGGTGGCATCAGAGGCATCCCCCTTACGGGCTTTTACGCGCTCGATAAGAATATTTTCATCGGCACTCAACCACAGGCCAGTAAAGGGCACATCGGCCTTACGCGCAAGGTCTTCCGCCATCTTTCTCTGTTCTGCTTTTAAAAAGGCTGCATCAATAACAACAGACACTCCAGCGTTGAGCGCCTGTGACGCTTTTTTCAATACCCGTTGATAAATTTCTTTACTAGTTGCCTCCTTATACCCCTCAGGTCCAAGACCTGTCGTTTCCTTGACGCCAAAGTAAGCTTTACGCTCCAAATCTGACCTCA
>JAJFHR010000187.1 GCA_021775515.1 Hyphomicrobiales bacterium
AAACCAGCCTTGGGTTGCCGAGGCAAATAACATCATGGCAACCGTGGCGACTATAAACACGAAGATCGCTTTGAAAAAGGTGACATCCATCAACAGCAATTCAGTGTTGAAGATAAACAGGAACGGCAGCAACGCGGTTCGAATATCGTAGGCAAATCCCTGAATACCGGTCTTGATCGGATCGCCTTTCGAAATAGCGGCGGCGGCGTAGGCAGCCAGTCCTACCGGCGGCGTATCATCGGCCAGGATACCGAAATAAAATACAAATAAATGTACCGCCACCAGAGGAACGATTAGCCCCGACTTTGCACCCAGCGCAACAATTACCGGCGCCATCAGGCTTGCAACCACAAGGTAGTTGGCCGTCGTCGGCAGTCCCATACCCAGGATCAGGCTCATTATGGCTACCAGAACCAGCATGAAAAGAAGGTTACCGCCGGAGAGGAATTCAACAAATTCACCGACGACACCATGTGCACCGGTAAGAGAAATCGAACCAACGATGACACCTGCCGCTGCGGTGGCGATACCGATGGAGATCATGTTTCTGGCCCCGGCGATCATGCCTTCGATGCAATCTTCGACGCCTTCTTTGAACCAGTGGCCGTAACTGCTTTCACCCCGGAACATCGCCTTAAGCGGTTTTTGCGTAAGAGCGATGAAGATCATTGCCAGACAGGCATAAAATGCCGCGAGATGGGCCGATAGCCGTTCCGGTGTCGGTAGGATCGCCCACAGCAAAATAATAATAGGCAACAGAAAATAAAGGCCGGTCATGGCCGTATCACCCGCCTTGGGCAGTTCGGTGATCGGGGCATCGGGATCATCGCGTTCAAGATCGGGGCGCTTTGATGCACTCCACAGCAAGATGATATAGGCGACGCCACTAATCAGCATCACCGAATACATCGTGATGCCGGGATAAGCCTCTTTTATCCAGCCCAGGGTGTAATAAACAGCCAGGAAAAGCACTGCGATACCAATGAACCCCGTCAGGAAACCAATCATCTTTTGAATTAAGCTAAGAGAGGATGGTGGTTTTGGCAGACCTTTAAGACGCAATTTACACGCCTCAATGTGCACGATGTAAACCAGCGCGATATAGGACACGAGCGCCGGCAGCAAGGCATGTTTTAAAAGGGTGGTGTATTCAACGCCGGTAAACTCGGCAATCAGGAAGGCGGCTGCCCCCATGACCGGCGGGGTCAATTGACCGTTGGTCGAGGATGCGACCTCAACCGCTCCTGCTTTTTCAGCAGAAAATCCGGTCCGTTTCATTAGCGGTATCGTGAATGTTCCCGTCGTCACCGTATTGGCGATCGAAGAGCCAGAATACAGGCCGCTTAAAGCAGAGGCTATCACTGCTGCTTTGGCCGGGCCACCACGAAAATGACCGAGCAGGGCAAAGGCGATTTTGATAAAATACCCGCCCGCTCCGGCTTTTTCCAATATGGCGCCAAAGAGCACAAACAGGAAAATAGTTTGTGCGGACACGGCCAGGGGTTTGCCAAAGACACCTTCTTCCTGCATCCAGAAATGCCAGATACCCTTAACGAACGAGGCGCCGCCCCAGTTACCGCCGCCGATAAATACGTACCCTGCCAATATAGCCGATACAACAACCAGCGGCAGTCCCAAAGAGCGATAAACGGATAACGTCAAGACCGCCATACCGATGACGGCAGCCGTCATGTCGTATTTGATATTGTCATGAGCAAAATCGCCGGCCCGATCCGCGATATTGGAATTCATTACAATCATATAAAGAATTGAAAACATGCCCAGGGCTAAAAGCCCCCAGTCATAGAGCGGAATATTTGAACGCGAACTCGATTTCAAAAGCGGAAATGCCAAAGTCGACAATACAACGGCAAAAATCAGATGAACCTTGCGCGAAATCGACAAATTTCCGACAAACAGGAAAAAGTCAATCCTGGTGATTTCCGTCAGCAATGATGGCAAAGGCGAGGCAATATATAATTGATAAAGCGCCCAGATAAAACAGATTACCGGAATTAGTTTTCGCTGCCAGCCTTCCGGATTACGCGCACCGGTATCAACTTGTGCAACTAAGTCGTCAGCATCTGTTAATGGTGTATTTGCATTGCTCATTGCCGCAGGCCCCCTCGTCTTACCGGCAAACCGATAACATCCTCACTCAAATGCAAACCAGTTAAACCGGTTTGACAACTCCCAGCTATCAAGTGAGGTCAAAAAGGGTGGAAGAGCCATCGGCCTTCCACCCTTGGTCTGGACTACATCCAGCCTTTTTCTTTGTAGTATTTGATCGCTCCTGCATGAAGCGGTGCGGACAGGCCGTCCTTGATCATTTCTTCAGGCTTCAGATTGGCAAATGCCGGATGAAGCTTTTTGAACTGATCGAAGTTTTCGAATACGGACTTAACCACTGTATAAACAACATCTTCCGGCACATCGGCACTGGTGACGAACGTCGCGCCAACACCAAATGTAGCGATATCTTTTTTGTTATTATACATGCCAGCAGGAATTGTGGCTTTGCGGTAGTATGAATTATCAGAAATCAGCTTGTCGATTGCCGGACCGGTGACATCAACCAGGCGTGCAGCACAAGAAGCCAATGATTCCTGGGTCAATGCTGAAGGATGTCCAACCAGCCAGAAATAAGCATCTATCTTACCGTCACAAACAGCAGCACCGGTTTCAGCCGATTTCATTTCTGCCGCCAGTTTCAGGTCTGAACGCTTCCAGCCCAGAGCACCTTCAAGTACTTCCCAAGTACCACGTGTTCCTGAACCCGGATTGCCGATGTTCATGCGTTTGCCCTTAACATCAGAAATATTTTTGATGCCTGAATCTTCGCGGGCAATAACCGTTACAGGCTCAGCGTGAACTGAAAAGACGGCCCGAAGTTTCTCGAACTTTCCTTTGTCTTTGAATTTCGAGGTGCCATTGAAAGCATGGTATTGCCAGTCGGACTGGGCGACACCAAACTCAAGTTCACCGGCGCGGATGGTATTGATGTTGTAAATCGATCCCCCCGTCGATTCGGCTGAACACCGAATGCCGGTTTCCTTACGGGTTTTATTGACCAACCGGCAAATTGCTCCGCCCGTTGGATAATAAACACCGGTCACACCCCCGGTACCAATACTGATAAATCTTTTGTGTGAAGCAGCACTGGCGTCAGTGGCTGCAAATCCGAAGCTGACTGTTGCTAACGCGGCAATAGCAGCAAGTGTTTTAAATGTTGTTTTACGCATTTTTTCTCCCATCAAAGTTACAGCGTCTCTAACACACTGGAGACGGTGCACAGATTTATCATGCACAAAAATTGTGCATGGGTCTATGTCATTCTTTAGGAAAGTATTAACACTTGCAGAAAACCGCAGAAAACAGGGGTTTTTTGCATGTTTTTAGGCTCAAGGTCAGCGTTCACTCACCGCCCGATCGCGTAGCCCTGCATAAAACGCGGATTGGCGGCGGCCTTCAAAAGTCCGTTTTCGCGAGCTGCTGCGGTCATACGGCCAAGGCACCAGTTTTCGTCCACAACGAGGTTGTGGCCGCGCGCCTTGAGGTCGGCAATAGCGGACTTTGGCAATCGGCCCTCGACGACGAGGTTCTTGAGGTCTGTTTCACGCGGATAAAAAGAACTTAAAAGATGAGGCGTATTAAACCCCGGTGCATCGATTGCCTCCTGGAGATTGAGACCAAAGTGAACATGGCGGAGGAAAAAATGCAGTGACCATTGATCCTGAGAATCGCCGCCCGGAGTTCCAAACGCCATGTAGGGTTCACCATCACGCAAGGCGATGCCACACGACAGAGTGGTGCGCGGCCGCTTGCGTGGTTGCAGGTGGCTGGGCAAGGCTGAATCCAACCAAAATACCTGGCCGCGGTTGGAAAGGCAAAAACCTAATTCAGGTATAATTGGGGAGCTCTGCAACCAGCCGCCGCTTGGCGTGGCGGAGACCATATTGCCGTGACGATCAATTATGTCGAAATGAGTCGTGTCGCCCGGCACCAGGCCATCAGGATTGTCCGTTTTGCCAAATCGCGCCACCGTCGGTTCACCCATGTCGGTATTATTGATACCTTCCGGGGTTTGTCCCTTGAGGCGTTGCGGCAGGCTGGCACCATATCCAGCAATGTCACCGGGAATAAGTTCACCCGATGCCTGATCTGTAATGAGCTGACGGCGTTTGGCGTTATATTCTTCGCTTAACAGGGTTTCGACAGGGACGTCGACAAAATCCGGGTCGCCATAAAATGAATCCCTGTCGGCGTAAGCCAGTTTTGTTGCCTCAGCAACCACGTGAATAAATTCGGGAGAATTTTCATCGAGACCAGATAAGTCCATGCCTTTTAAGATAGCCAGGGCCTGATGGAATACCGGCCCTTGACCCCAGGGACCAGTTTTACAGACCGTATAACCTTCATAGTCGTAGGTCAGCGGGTCTTCAATGGTGGCGGTCCAGGAGGCCAAATCATCGCCGTTCAGCAATCCTTTATGGCGTCTGCCGGTTGTGTCAAGAGCTTCGGTAGTTGCGCAAAATCTGTCAATTGCCTCGGCAACAAAACCCTTATACCAAACGGTTCTGGCATATTCGATCTCAGCGTCGCGGTTACCGCCGTTTTGATCAACCTCTTTCAGCACACGTTCGTAAGTCTCCGCCATCACGCAATTGCGAAAAATGGTGCCCGGTTTGGGAACGCTGCCGCCGGGAAGATAGATATCGGCCGAAGAGCCCCAGTCATTTTTAAACAGGTCTGCAACCGCCTCGATGGTAAAAGAAACATTTGGCACCAGAGGATAGCCATTGCGGGCAAAATCTATGGCTGGCGCAAGCACATCTTTTAACCGCATCGTGCCATAATCCCGCAGCAGAAGCATCCAGGCATCAAACGCGCCTGGCACCACGGCGCTCAACAGCCCGGTGCCAGGCATAATATTGCAGCCGAAGGATTTCATCACCCCTATATTCGCCCCAGCCGGCGCCACGCCCTGGCCGCAAATCACTTTGACGCCGCCGGCACCGGCCGGGGCAACCATAATGGGCACTTCACCGCCAGGGCCGTTTAGATGCGGCTCGACCACCTGAAGCGCAAACCCCGTGGCGACGGCAGCATCAAAAGCATTTCCACCTTTTTCCAAAATGGCCATGCCAGTGGCCGTGGCTAACCAGTGGGTAGAGGTTACGACACCAAAGGTGCCAAGGATTTCGGGCCTCGTGGTAAACATCTGAAAAATCCGCTTAACATTATCCGTTGGGTGAGCAGCCCTTTATAGGCTTGGCGTTAATCTGCAATCAAGTTGATTGATCATGTCTTTGTCAAATTTCAGGTGCCCAGCACCAAAGGGGCTGTCAGGCGGCGGAGTGCGGCAATGACGCTTAGAGCAGTAATTTTCCCCGTTGCGGCATTCACAGACGGCACATTTTCGATTTTCATCGAAAATCGCGCGCTGTCCGCCTCAACCGAGATTTCATGGGTATTGCGATCGACGGTTGGATCCGCCCAGATTTCAACTTGTGTATTCTCCGCGCCAATCCCGGCCAGGCCCAGCGCTGCGGCTACATTTACATTCGCCGGAAATCCCTTTGCGGCAGCAAGAGCACTGCCCTTAAATACGCGCAAGGGCTCGGCAAGATGTTCAAGAACAATCTGATTTTGTTTTATGTGGGGGGCATCTTTCAAGGATGCCGCCGGTTTGCGCACGATGTGCAAAACAGAGGAAATTTCGCCTTCCGCCGCCGCTCTTACGGCATCAAGACCAATCAATGCTCCAGTTGGCACGATAATTTTGGCACCGGTTTTTTCGGCCAGCTTAATTAAATCTGGACGGCTTAATAAGGCACCGGCTGATACGGTAATTAAAATTCGTCCTTTTTCGATTGCAGCATTTGCGCTTTGATCAAACGCGGCGGCTGGTGCACATTCGACGATAACTTCTGCTTCATCCGCCAATTCAGCAAGGCCAATAATTTTGGGAATGACGATGAAATCGGACAGGTTTGACGCGGCTTTTTTTTGATCGCGGGCAGATACAGCGACTAGCGACAAACCGGGCAAATCACCGGAATCAATTGTTCTTGCAACCTTCAGTCCAATTGTTCCCAGCCCTGCAATGGCCACTCTATAGGCTGACATCTAAGCAACTTCTCCTTTTCCATTCTTTCCCGTACTATGGAATTTGTGTTTTTTTCCCCGGCAATCGTTGTAATGAAAACGCAGGAGCGGTAAGTTTCGTTTCTACAATTGCGGGTCGAAAATTGGAACCTACCTTTGTAATTTTCAACGATATAACAGTTGAGGGAGTAATTTTAATGAAGAAGTTTTTTAAATGGGGGGCACTTGCAGCCTTATCTGCAGTTGCTTTTACCAGTACGGCAACGTTGTCTACCACAGCCTCGGCGCAAGCCGTGAAAGTTCCCTGCACCACAGCGAAATTGATCGTTCCCTGGAAAGCTGGAGGCGGCACCCACGTAATCTTTTCAATTTTTGAAAAAACGATACAGGAAATGGATGTGACGCCAAAAATCAAGGTTGTCACTATCCCCGGACAAGGTGGAAACAAGGGTGCCAAGGAAGCTGCCAAGGCTAAACCGGATGGCTGCACCTTATTTGCCATTCACCAAAGTGCCATCACCAGCTATCTGAATGGCCGGATTAATTTCACTTTTCCCGCTTTCGAGACCGTTGCTTTGCTAACCTCAACGCCTGATATTGTCGGTGCTGCAGGCAATGTGGAATGGAACAGTCTGGAAGATCTGGTTAAAGCTGCAAAAGCTGCACCTGACACCATTCTAGCCGGTGCGACTTTCGGCTCGACCAGCCAGTTTATGTGGTTGATCCTTGAAGATCTTACTGGGGCAAAATTCAAGTACGTTCCCTTCGATGGCACCCGCCAGCGGATGACAGCGCTGTTGTCAAATGCCATTCAACTGGGCACGTTGAATGTTGCTTCAGGGCGCAAATATCTTGAAGGCGGCGAGTTGAAGGCCTTTGCCATAGCGGCTGAAGAACGCGACAAGAACCTGCCTGATTTGCCGACTCTCAAAGAACTTGGCGTTGATTTGGTTTATGCGCTGAAACGCGGCATCGTGGCCCCCAAAGGCACACCAAAAGAGGTTGTCGACATGTGGTCGCAGGTGTTCAAAAAGGCGGCTGAAAATCCGGACCTGTTAAAGCAGATGGCGGCCAAAGGCACAGGTGTTGAGTGGGTTGGACCAGGTGGTTATCGGGCCTGGGCTGAAAAAACTTACAAAGACCATGAAAAAGTTGCCATCAAGATTGGCATGTACAAAAAATAATATCCGGTTGGATATTTATTATCGGCCCGGGCGTTTGTGTCATGTCCGGGCCGCATCTCTTGTTCTTCTTGCAGGTGATTTATGGACCGCATGAACCGCGACGCCGCCGTAGCCATCGCTCTGCTCATTATGTGTGGCATCTTTTTTTGGGCAAGCTTCGACATTCGCCAGCCGGACTATGGCGTTTTAATGCCCTCGACCTGGCCGCGAATTATCCTCGCTATTCTGACAGGTTTGTCTCTAGTTTACCTGTTCCAGTCCCTTACACGACCCGAAGAAACTGCAGAAGATAACGGTTCCGCCCGTGAACCTGGCTTCATGGGTTGGCTTTCTTACTGGCGCAATCCCCTTTGGTGTTTTGCGCTGTTTTTTGCCTATCTACTGACACTTCCCGTGCTTGGCATGTTGATCGGTGGAATTAGCTTCGTCTTTCTCCTGTTGGGCGTTTTAGGAGGGTGGGAGCCTAGAAAGCTCGCTCTCCACTCTGCCATCGCCGTTTTGAGCGTCGGCAGCATGTGGGCGCTGTTTACCTTTGGCCTCGGGGTCATCTTACCTCCCGGTGTAATTTTTAGCCCTTTCGGATAATTCGGATAAGCAGAGAGTTCCGGTTTTATGATCATCGATAATATCATCAACGCTTTTGCCGAATTGGCCACCATCAAGACAGTTTTTTTGATGCTGATTGGTGTTGCCGGCGGGCTTGTGGCCGGTGCCATTCCCGGCTTCACCATTGCCATGGCGGTGGTTTTAACCCTGCCCTTCACCTTTGGCATGCCGCCAGCCCAGGGCTTGGCAACAATGGTAAGTGTTCTTGTTGGCGGACTTTCGGGCGGACTGATGGCCGGCATACTCACCGGTATTCCCGGCACGCCCTCTTCTGTCGCGACGACGTTTGACGGTTTTCCTATGACCCGCCGAGGTGAACCCGGACTGGCTCTGGGCATTGGTGTGTGGTCGTCTTTTTGCGGTGGCATCATCAGCGCGTTTTTGCTGGTGACCCTGGCACCACAGCTTGCCCGTGTGGGATTGGAGTTCAATCCTTGGGATTATTTCATGCTGGTGATGTTCGCGCTTACGATCACCGCCAGCCTGGCGGGGAAAAATCTGGTGAAAGGCCTGATTGCCGGCGCGCTTGGGCTTTTGGTCCGAACCATTGGCGAGGATGAAGCTGCCGGTGTCGCCAGGTTTAATTTTGGCAATGATGCGCTGCTGCAAGGATTTGATTTCATCGCTGTGCTCATCGGGCTTTTTGCCTTCAGCCAATTGTTGAGCGATGTACGTGATCCGGTACAGGCAAAAAAATCACTAATGGACAAAGGCTCGGTTAAAATCCGCATAGAACACCGGCGGGCGATATATGAAGTGCTGAAACGCTGGACAATCGTGGTGCGTTCCGCACTTATTGGCGTATTCACCGGTATTTTACCCGGAGCGGGCGGCTCAATTGCCAACATTCTGGCCTACGATCAGGCCCGAAAAACTTCCAAACATCCGGAGAAATTCGGCACCGGCATTCCCGATGGGATTATTGCGCCGGAAAGCTCAAACAATGCCGTTGAAGGCGGTGCGCTCATCACCATGATGGCATTGGGTATTCCCGGAGATGTTACGACAGCCGTTATGCTCGGCGCGTTGCTGATTCACGATGTGGTGCCAAGCCCGACATTTATCGTCGAAGAGCCCGTGCTCGCCTATTCCATATTCATTGCATTTTTTGTTGCGACCTTCTTCATGGTCGGCATGCAATCTTTCATGCTCCGGGTCTTTGTGCTGGTTACGCGGGTGCCGATGTATGTGCTGGCGGGTGTCATCTTAGGCTTTTGCGGTATCGGCGTTTTTGCTATCCAGAATGTGGAATTCGACCTTTGGACACTTTTATGGTTTGGCATTCTTGGCTTTTTAATGCGCTATTTTGGCTTTCCACTTGCCCCGATGATACTGGGCGTGGTGTTGGGCAATATCGCTGAATTAAACCTGGCCCGCGCATTTGCAATTACCACCGACCTTACGCCCTTTGTTACTCGACCCTGGTCCTTGTTCTTTTTGATTGTTGCGCTTTACTCAGCTGCATACCCTTGGTTTCAACGCGAACGTGGCAAGAAGGCCTGGACGTTTTATTACCCCGCAATGTTGCTGGCCAGTGTATCGGTGCCGATGTTCATGATGGGTGGAACGGTCAGACCAACAATAGGTGCTGTTCTGGTCATAGGCGCTCTTTACAATTTCTACACAGCTAGAAAAACACATAGCGGCAGCTCTGCATAGAGCCGCTTTCCTGCTGCCCGGGACCCTATCCCGGTGAGGCTGGATGTTTAGGTTGAAACAATCTCTGACAAAAAGATAGCGGAATTTGGCCGTCCATCAGACGTTTCGGCGTCATCAAATTCCATTGTGCGGAAATCTATTCCATTTTTGTTGCAAATGCACACCTCAAGTTAAATACTTAACATAGGCGCGGTGATGATGTGGTCAGTCTAACTTTCATTATCTGGCGGTTTTGTTGGAGTTATGCTTGGCATCACCGCCAAGAAGACCGTAATTTAAAGACCCTGCAGGAGCATTTATATGGCCAATTGGCTACGATTTGAAAAAGACGGGACAACCGGAATTGGCACCCTTGAAGAAAATTTTATCACGGTTTTTAGCGGTGATCTTTTCAACAACCCTCAGCCGATAGGCGATACGATCGCATTGAGCGATGTCACCGTATTGACACCGTGCGATCCCAGCAAAATGATCTGCTTGTGGAATAACTTTCATGCGCTGGCGACAAAAATGAATTCTCCAGTTCCAGAAGAACCGCTTTATCTTCTCAAGGCATCTAATGCTTTTTTAGCAACCAATCAGACCATACGCCGGCCGAAGTCCTATGATGGCAAAGTTGTTTATGAAGGTGAAATCGGTATTGTGATCTCCAAAAAATGTTCGGAAATTTCTGAACAACAGGCGGCCGGTTACATTTTTGGATACACCTGCATCAATGATGTGACCGCTGCGGAAATCATCAGCAGAGATTCTACATTTGCCCAATGGGTGCGGGCGAAGAGTTTTGATACGTTTGGCGTGTTCGGTCCGGTGGTTGCCACAGATGTAGACCCTATGGAACTTTCCATTCAGACTGTGCTGAATGGAGCCGAGCGGCAGAACTATCCGGTTAGTGATATGATTTTCCCGCCCCACAAGCTTGTTTCGCTCTTGTCTCACGATATGACCCTGTTCCCGGGCGATGTGATTGCCTGTGGCACCTCAATTGGCGTTGGCTCAATGAAAGATCCGTCCAATTCTATAGATGTGACAATCAATGGAATTGGAACGCTTAACAATACATTCGTTCAATAAGGTTGGATGGAAAAAATAGGAGTATCCGGTATGAAAATATGTGTCGTTGGGGCAGGAGCGATTGGCGGTTTGATGGCGGCCAAATTCGCACTGGCCGGAAATGATGTAACGGTTATTGACCAGGGCATCCATCTTGAGGCAATTCAAAAAAACGGCCTTAAACTGATTTGGGAAGACAGCAGTGAGCATGTCGCAACCGTCAACGCCACTGATAGTGTCAAGGATGTCGGGCCGCAGGATCTGGTTGTTTTAGCGTTAAAGGCGCACTATCTCGAACTTATCGCCCGGGATGTAGAGGAATTGTGCGATCCTGACACCATGATATTGACCGTTCAAAACGGTATTCCCTGGTGGTATTTCCACAATCATGGCGGTCAGTTCGATGGACACCGTCTCGATACGCTTGATCCTTCCGGCGTGCTGACAAAACATATCGACGGTGATCGCATTGTCGGTTGTGTGGTCTATCCCGCCGCCGCGATATTAGAGCCCGGCGTTATCAACCATGTGGAAGGTGACCGGTTCCCAATTGGTGAATTAGATGGCTCAACCACTCAGCGTGTCGAGACGCTTTTAGAGCTTTTTACCTCATCAGGGTTCAGGTCGCGCATTTTGGATGATATTCGCTCAGAAATCTGGCTCAAGGCCTGGGGTAATCTGTCATTTAATCCAATTAGTGCGCTCACCCATGCCACCCTTGTGGATATTTGTCAGTTCGCTGAAACCCGTAAGCTCGCCGAAAACATGATGGCCGAAGCGCAAGAGATTGCCGAAGCTCTCAATATTACCTTCCGGCACACAATTGAAAAACGCATTTCCGGCGCGGAAAGTGTCGGGGCCCATAAAACATCAATGTTGCAGGACGTTGAAGCAGGAAGGTCTTTGGAAACCGAAGCTCTTATCGGCGCTATTCTCGAACTCGGCAAACTCAATAAAATTGCGGCGCCGTCAATTGCAGCAGTTTATGCCTGCGTCAAACTTTTGAACAAAGTGATGCTGTTGCAAAAATCAGGCGTTAATCTCAACGAAGCCGCCTGAACGCCTTGACACTGATACCTCCTCCCTGGAGCGGGGGCATGCTTAAGGGCATGCCCCCTTTTTGTTGTAAGCTGCGGGTTTGCAATTACAGTTATCTATCCTGGTCTAAACGCCGAATGCCCCGATGATTGCGCCCATCACCAGCAAAACAACCAGCCAGTGGCCGCCATCTATTAATGTTAACTTGAGGTTGGCATTCTGAAAGCCATGATTTACCGCCATGGTGGTTGCAACAAACCCGCCCCAGACAAAAAGCCCTGATATTATGCCATTGGAAAATGTCACCTCACCGAGATGTCCAATTGTGCCGCTGAGCACATAGGACATGATGAGAAGCGAAACGATGGCAATGATGAAGGGTTTGGGAGAAGGTTTAAAATCCTCCTTGGATTTGCCCATCGCCGAAGCCCAGGCATTTCCCAAAAATCCATACCACGCACCGCCGACGGCGAACCCTGCGGCGGCGGCGATAATTACCGCCAGATAATTTAACCCTGCGAATTCCATTTCTCTGCCCAACTTTGTCAAAAGTTATGAATAAAAGCCCGAGAAATCTAACGCATTACCACGGCGATATCAAAATCACATCGGTTATTGGGGCGGATTTTAAGGAAAGAAGAAAAATAGTACCGCCTCCCTGAATTGATCAGGGGGCCTCCAGATCCAAAATCTAGCGCTCTAACCGACCGGGCTAAGGCGGCGCATCGCCAGAAAAGATATTTCACAGTACCAGCATCAACCGCACAGGGTTTACAAGATTGCCGCCGAAATATTAGGCCAGATGAGCGAAACTCTCTGTGAGCTCAACCCGTGCCGAGACCCGTTTTATTTGATGACGGACACTATAGTTAGTCCTGTCTGAGTGTATTCCACCCCTAGGCACCACTTCTTATCAGATCCCTATCAAATCAAGAAGTTGTACCTCTTCAGCATATTGCTTTTAACAGGGTGCGCTACAATGCTCTATTGATTGGTGCGTCCGATGAAACGAAAAGGCTCTTCACGTCAACATTTTGCTCAACGTATTCCAACTGATTTACGGCAACGGTTGGTTGGGATGAAGTTATCTATTCCTGTTTTGCCTCGTCTACATCTTTAACAGCCCCATTGTCCATGTATCAATCGGTAAAGATTGTCTCCGTCTACATGTTGCTCCATGGGTCTCTCTTTTAATCCGATATGAAAAAATGCCTTGCCCCGCACACGCGGCAAGGTTTCCCAATCTTTGTTTCGGAGATAGCGATAGATACCGAATTTTGATCTTGGGCCCCGCTCTAACTTTCTTATCTTAACACAGGCTGCAAAGTGTTTGTCTATGCGGTTTTTGCGATTAGCACGCGTAAAACTGTGCGGAAATGATATCAAAACGTACTTATAACCTTTAAAGTATCTTCAAATTAAATATCGAATTTGAATTAACCAATATTTGAACAAATACTCTGAAAGAACATGGCCTTAATATATTGTAAACCAAGTTAATATGTTCAAAATTATCTTTGGAATTACAAAATGCCCATGCAAGAGGCCAGAAAGAACCAACGTTCACCCACATATTTGGGGGCGAGTATATATTTCGATGACAAATCCTCAACATTCGATTGCCTTGTGAAAAACCTGTCGGAAAATGGTGCGCGGCTTGCGATTGATACTGTGTGGGATATTCCTCGTAATTTCCGGCTCTATATTCCGAAATATAATGATTATTACACGTGCCTGACCAAGTGGAAAACCCACAATAATCTGGGGGTTCATTTTTCAAAATTGCTAAAAAGCAAGAGTGCCTCTGAATGATTATTAGCGGATCGAAGCGCTCGGAATGACGGTCTAGGCATAGCCTCAACCGTTGTCGATGATGTCATGTTGAAGCGCGCTCTTATTCATTACAAATACCATAACAAAAGTGAATTTTTTAATGAAGCCTAACTTGGTTC
>JAJFHR010000188.1 GCA_021775515.1 Hyphomicrobiales bacterium
CCCCACACGGTGCCTTGCTCGGTTTCAATGCGCGAGGTGACGTTGCGGACAGCTTCAGCATCGGCAACATTGAGCTCATATCCCGGCACGCCTTTATCCGCCGCCAGGTCAGCGACTTTTTCACCGTTCCGGCCCGTCAGAATGGGGAAATAACCGGCGTTTTGCAAACTGTCAATGAGCGCCAACCCAATGCCGCTGGTAGCACCGGTGACAATTACCTTTTTACCGCCATCAGTCATCGGGACAATCTCTTCGCGCTGTTGGTAAGGCAAATCAAGGTCTTGTAATCAAGTTGATAGCATCCGGACCAGGAAGTGAACACGGATCGGGCAAGGTTAAGAGGCATTAAGAAAACTCGCTAAAGCGTGTCTCCTTTTTTCAGATTCATTTGACACACTTTAACCCTTTGTTTTTGCGAAACACGCTCTAGTCCGCGAGGACGCGCGCTGTTGGAAAGGTAATTTCAACCAATGTACCTGATTTGGGTTTACTTTCAATCCTGAAGCGCGCCCGGTTGGCCTCCGTCAATGCTTTCGTGAGAGGCAATCCAAGACCTGTGCCCACGGTGCTGCCGGTAGATGAAGTGGTAATCTGGCGGAAGGGTTCAAGGGCGTGTGCTATGTCTTTTTCACTCATGCCAACACCCGTATCGCGCACACTTATTTTAACCTCGCCGCTTTCCTCCAGAGAGGAGGAAACGATCACCTGGCCGCCGGCCTTGGTGAACTTGATGGCATTTGACAACAGATTAAGAATGATCTGCCGGCAACTGCGCTCATCCGCCACCACATTGGGCAAGTCGGTGGCGAGAAAATTACGAATAACAATGCGCTCCCGGCTGGCATCATTTTGCAAAGAACTGACCGACTTTAGAATAATATCGTTGAGGCTGACACTGGTGAACTCCATCTCAAGCTTGCCGGCTTCTACCTTGGACAGATCAAGCAGGTCATTGATAAGGCTCAAAAGATGTTTGCCGCTGGAGTGGATATCGTTGATGTAACCTTTATAGCGGTCGTTCTTAATAGTGCCAAAGCGTTCCTGTGCCATGACTTCCGAAAAACCGATGATCGAATTCAGGGGCGTACGCAATTCGTGGCTGATCTTGGCCAGAAACTCAGATTTTTGTGTGCTGGCCTTTTCAGCTACGTCTTTTGCCTGTTTGAGGTTTTCTTCCGATTTTTTCCACTGTGTTATATCACGCATCACCGCACAGAACTTCGAGGGAATTTCATCGGGCATCAGGCCAATGGTCAAAAACAGCGGAATGAAACCACCGTTACTTTCGACGGCAACAATTTCGCGGCCGTCATTGAAGATTGTAGCCAGGCTGTTGTCACTTAATCCACTGAGATAATCTTCAACGACAAGCGCGCTTTTCTCAACTAGCAAGTTGACGAACTTGCGGCCGACCACCTCGTTCAGATCGAGGCCAAATATCGCCTCCGCGCTCTTGTTGAGGGTCACGATCCTGCCCTCCTCGTCCAGGGTGGCTATACCGTCGGTCGCTGTGTCAAGAATAGTCCGTAATTCAGCTTCCCGCGATTGCGCCTCAGATAGTTTTGCTGCATCTATTGACGGCTCACTCAGTACCATTTGTACGGCAAAACCATCTTCCAGCGGTATGGGCGCTAGCGTTGCATCTATTTTTACCTTGGTTTGATTGGCCTTTTTGCCTATTAAACCAAGGCTGCGGACGGCCTTGCCAACTCCTGAAATTTCATCGTCGAATGCTGATTGCCATTCAAACAGCGAGCCGCGTTCCTCGGGGAAAAGGTTAAGCAAATTCGGGTCACTTACCAAAGCATCCGCCGTTTCAAAACCAAATAAATCCGCAGCGGACGTATTGGCATACAGAATGTGGAAATTGCGATGGATCAGATAACTGAGCGGAGCTTCATCAAGGGCGATCTCCAAGGCTGAAATTAAATCCGGACTGGCAGCACCGGCCTCTGGTTGAGGGGTCGAAATTGCGGTGTCGACAACCGCAGCGGCCCGGTCGGTGCGGGCAAGCTTTTTGCCAAGCTCGCGAAAGGTCCGTTGTTCATCTGCGGTTAGGGCGGATGCAGACCGGACAGACGGTGTATCACCAGTGGTTTCGCTGAGTGATACCTCTACAGTAGGTTTAGCGGGTACTACCATGTCGACGGCTCGGCCAACACCTTCAAATCCGGCAAATTTACCCGCCGCCGTCTTTATCGGCTGTGCGGTAAATTCAACTGTAACCGCCCCAAGAACACCATTAAGATTGGTCGGCCAAATAACGGTTTCCCGCCACGGCAGGCGTGCATCAATCAGACGATCAATCTTTCCGTCAAAATCGAGACCATACCGGTCACTGACGTTGATCCAGGTTCTGCCCATTAGTTCCTGTGGTGGTATTCCGATAATCTCGGCAATGCCGCTGCTGATTTCAACCAAGCGTGAACGTGCATCCATTTTCCAGGTGAAATCAGGTTTTATTTCTGCAGGCGGCTCAGCCTCTTCTGCAATTTGGGCCTCAGGCAGGGGAGCCTCAAGTTTAGTATCTACGGGGCTAACAAGTTCGACAATTGAAGGCTTGTAAGATGAAACCCCAGTATCTTCGTCAGCTTCGTCTTTGGCTTCACTAGGCAGAACGCCAGCATCCATGAAGGTTACGACAAATGCCGGGCTTTCTGGGCTCGTTTGCGACAAACGCTTGGCGTGAATTCGATAAAGGCGCCGGCCAAAACGGGTTTGCACTTCCTGAAGGATGGAATGGGCCGAGCCTGTCATAACCGTATTTATGAACCGGCGGGCAATATGTTCGCCACCAAGCCAATAACTCAAAGCAACCGGAGCGACTTCACTCGCCGGTGAGGTAAAGGTGCCGAAAATATCCTTGGCGATGGCATTTTGATGCAGCAGCCGACCGTCAGTTGTAAATGTAGCGATGACCTGCGGCAGCACATCGGTAATATCCAGGCTGTCATTGAGCCCCACTTGGGCAATCTGAATGGGCATAATCGGGGCAACGAACACTCCCCGCCGCCCATCGATCAGATCAATTGGCGTTATTTCGCAGGCGATTTTTGCAACCGCGCCTTGATAAAACAGTGGTATGTGGGATCTGCTAAGCCCGCCCTCGGTTGACCCTACAGCAATTGCAGAAAACGCCGTTGCCGTATCACCAGTGGTATCAAACCATTTATCCGGTAAGGTAGCGCGGCTAGGTTCACCCCAAAAAACCGCAGCTGCAGCATTACCCCACACAATCCGCTTAAAATCCGGATCCCAGACCCATGCCGGTGCATCGCGCCCGTCATATCGGGCCTTTAGCTCTTCAAGTACATTTCCTGCCACGGCTTTACAACCAACGCCGCCAGCGCCGGTTTCCCAGTTTTTTGTTTGGCTATCCCTGACAACGTCGTGCGAATGTCATAGCCTTAAGGTTTTCCGCCGCTCAGCATCTTGTCTATTGATAACCCGAAAATGGCCCCGCGTCACCTTGATTCATAATTTGTTAAGAGATCATTTCATCTTCAAACTGGAAATGTTTTTGGCCGTTGTGGACACACCGGCAACCACTTGCCATAAATGTCTATCGTCCACACAAAATCCTTTCCAGCCAACGAGTAAGTTTACATGGTCCAGTTAACACCCGTCCACACAACAAAAGCATCGCCGCCGCAAGGTAACTATTCGCAGGCAATGATTGCCGGAGATTTCATCTATGTTTCCGGCCTGCTTGGCATAGCACCTGATGATAAGCAAATCATCGTACGCAGCTTCGAACAACAAACGCGAATTTGCCTGCAAAACCTCCAG
>JAJFHR010000189.1 GCA_021775515.1 Hyphomicrobiales bacterium
TGCCATTACGGGGATATCGGCAAACCCGACGGCTTGAATAAATAGAAATCCCATGCCCGGCCATTGAAATACAGTTTCTGTGATAATTGAAAAGGCGATAAGAGATCCGATATTGAGCCCGGCAATCGTGATGACGGGGACAAGTGTGTTTTTCAAAGCATGGCCAAAATTTATCATGCGATTGGATAAACCGCGGGCCCGGGCAAATTTGATATAATCGGTGCGCATTACTTCGAGCATTTCTGAGCGAACAAGCCGCAGGATCAGCGTCATCTGGAAAAGGGCGAGGGTGATAGATGGCATGATCATGGCCTTCCATCCCGATACGGTCAGATAGCCGGTGGACCACCAGCCGAGGTTTACAACCTCGCCACGGCCAAAGGAGGGCAGCCAACCGAGTGTGACCGAGAAGATATAAATAAGCAGAATGCCGATGACAAAAGTCGGCAATGAAACGCCGATTAAAGAGGTGATCAATATTATGCGGCTTGACCAGGCGTTTCGCTTGATGCCGGTATAAACACCAAGAGGAATCCCCAAAAGAAGGGATAATATCGCTGACATGCCAACAAGTTCTAAGGTTGCGGGCATGCGTTCGGCAATGAGGTCGGCTACCGGGCGTTGTATTCGATATGAGATGCCAAATTCGCCCTTGACGGTGTTGGCGGCAAACCGTCCGAATTGAACAATGAAGGGATCATTTAAACCTAAGGAATCGCGAATTTCCTCGCGCTCCTGGACGGTGGCTTCCTGACCAACCATGTTGTCGACCGGATCACCAACAAAATTAAAGATAAGAAAAGCGACAAACGCTACGGCAAGCATTACACCGACCGATTGTGCCAGGCGGTAGATGACATATGCCAGCATGATGATATCCCAGGAAGAAGTGTGTGAAATCCGGCCGACGCTGTGCGTGCCGGCCGGACTTTAGCTCAAGAGGTAAAGAATATTACTTCTTAAACTTGGTGTAAATGAAACGAACGCCATCATCAGCGACAATCGGAATGTCAACTCTATCGCTCATCGCCCAAACAATCACCTGATGGTGAAGCGGGAGATAATTGACGTTTTCGCGCATCCGTTTCCAGACTTCGGCAATCATGGCATCACGTTTGCCAAAATCGACTTCTTTTTCCATGTCGTCGATGATTTTATCGGTTTCCGCATCGCAATAACCGGTGCCGTTCCAGCCTTTATCCGCACATTTTGTCAGGTAATTAAAGACATAGTGGGAATCCAGTGTGGAAACGCCCCAACCGAGCATATAAAAATCGGTTTCGCGGTTTTTGATCTTGGGAAAATGGATTGTTTTCGGTATCGCTGACAGGTTCACTTTGACGCCGATTTTCCCAAGCATGCCGACAACGGCCTGGCAAATACCTTCGTCATTGATGTAGCGGTTGTTGGGGCAATCAAGCTGAAGCGAAAAACCATCAGCGTAACCAGCTTCAGCCAGGAGCTTTTTGGCGGCCGCAGGATCATAGGGACGGCGTTTGTTCAACTCATCGGTATAACCATGGACAGCCGGCGGTGTGATCAGGCCAGCAGGTACCGAATATCCGCGCATCACTTTCTTTTTGATCGCTTCGATATCTATCGCTTGATAAAAGGCCTGGCGAACACGGCGGTCGGCCAATGGGTTTTTGCCCTTGATGTTGGATGAACGCAGTTCTTTTACGCCCTGGTTCATGCCTAAGAAAATCGTGCGGACCTGAGCGGTTTGAGCCAGGTGCAGCCCGGGTGTGTTTTTGATGCGATTTAGGTCCTGTAGTGGCGGGTCGAGGATAAAATCAAGCTCGCCCGATAAAAGGGCTGCAACCCGTGTTGCCTGGTTGGCAATCGGCGTGTAGATAATTTCATCAACTTCATGCGGATAATCTTTCAGACCCCACCAGTTTTCGTTTTTGACAAGAATGGTCCTCACGTCAGGTTCGCGAAGTTTCATCTTGAACGGCCCGGTGCCCATAGCATTGCGGACAGCGTAAGTTTCCTCTTTGGCCGCCCGGTCCTGAGGTGCGGTAACATTGTTTTTTTCTGACCAGGCTTTTGACATGATGTAAATATTGGTCAAAAGATTGGGTAAAATCGGATCGGGCCCGTTGGTGATTATATGAACCGTGTAGGGATCAATAATCTTCACTTCCTTGACGCTGCTGATATCGCCTTTGAGGTCAGATGTTTTGGATTTTGCCCGCTCGAATGAAAACTTCACATCAGTTGCGGTAAAATCAGTGCCGTCGTGAAACTTAACGCCCTTGCGCAAGTTGAATTGCCAGGTTGTCGGGTCAACCAATTTCCAGGATGTTGCCAGCCACGGCGTCAGTTTCATGTCTTTATCGTTGTAGGTAAGGGTATCGTACACTTTCCGGGACGCGGAATGTGTAGGTGATTCGTTAGCAGCATGCGGGTCAGAAGTGAGAGCGTCGCCCTGACTGGCCCATCGGATCACATTTTTATCCTTTGCCGCCGATGCCGGCATGGCAACCATTGCCACCGCGGCGCCCAAAGCCAGGCCGGTCATGATATGTTTGAGTTTCATTTTAGTTCTCCCGTTTTGTGCGTTTTGCTTGATTGGCTGTCACGCAATTGACATTTTTGATTTACGGTCGAAGCAATTGGTGACGTCATTTTTTCCAGATATTAAAATACAATACACAGGATCATAATGCACTTTGGCGGTTATAGCATGTTTTCACAGATGTCTGCTTCAAAAACCTTGCGGCTGATCGGCCTCCCAATAATTTTTCGTACTAAGGGAATTAAACAGCCAAGGGAACTGTTTCGGTTTTGCTGGTATGAGGAGCAAAAAATCTTTGGGAAATTTTGGAAAAGACTTCACAGATGCAGTTGTTTTCACTGGCCTGGCTTTATATAACAGCCGGGTCTTGGCAGACACCTTTTGGGAAAATACGTCAGGGAGAATAAATTAGTGCCGTCTGATAGCGCTGCTCAGAAAACATTTCCGGTTTCATGGGACCAGCTTCACCGCGATTCCAAGGCTCTGGCTTGGCGCCTGGTTTCAGGCGGACCGTGGAAAGGCATTGCAGCGATAACCCGGGGCGGTTTGGTCCCTGCCGCTATAATTGCCCGGGAGCTGGATATCCGTTTGATAGATACAATCTGCATCGTGTCTTACCGTGATGATCGCAGTCAACACGAGCCAGAAATATTGAAAGATATTGCCGGGGACGGGCAGGGCTGGTTGATCATTGATGATCTGGTGGATACCGGCCGGACTGCCCGGGTGGTGCGGGGCATCTTTCCCAAAGCACATTTTGCCTCGGTCTATGCAAAGGCTGTCGGGCGGCCGTTGGTTGACAGTTTTATAACCGAGGTCAGCCAGGATACCTGGATACTCTTTCCTTGGGATACCGAACTGCAATCCATTCCACCGATAATTCATACGGCTGCGGGTGGCGGTGGCGCTTAGCAGTTTTTCTGATGGCGGCAGGGTCTTTACCATCGTCAAAAACTCTCCACAGTAACAGTGAAATGTGGGTTTTCGCCGACAGAAAGGGCAATCGGTTCCATGCCTGAAGACCTAGTCACATTCAAAAGATCGGTTCGCTTTGGAGAATTTTTCCGAAATGAGGCCAAAATAATTTCGTCATTACTCAAATAACGGGACACCAACCTCTGCAAAACAGATATCATCTCACTCTCCGACCAGTATCCGATAGGATATCGAGACCGGAATTTGACTTCCGCGCCATCATATTCCGTAATGACCCAATATTTCTTTAGTTTTCTTGTCACGCCATTCCACATGCTTTCCGATAAACATATAGGATTATCAATGAGGAGGCAAAGGCGTCAGAAAAAAACCTGATACACTACCGGTCGTTTATATTTGAAATCTCAACGGGATGGGTCCTTTACATGACCAGCAGTTAAACTGCTGTAACCGGGAGGAAGTGATGATGATTAGAATTATTGCTGCAATCATTGCGGCATTGTCGCCAGTTGCATTTGCCATGATGGAACCGGCTAGTGCCCAAGAGACAAAATCTGCTGTGGGCACCTGGCGGCATCCTGACAACGGCTCGCTTATCAAGATTACCAAATGTGGCGGCGGTATCTGCGGAAAGGTGATTAAGGTCAAGGACCGGTCGCGCCGGGATGTTAATAATAAGAACCCGAAGCTGCGCAAACGAAAGATCCTCGGAATCAGACTGTTCTCCCGCATGATGCCAGACCGTAAGGATCGTTGGAAAGGATCGCTGTATAATCCGGCAGATGGTGATACTTATCGTGGTTTTTTGACAGTGATCAGCAAAAGCAGAATAGATCTAGAAGGATGTTGGGGTCCGTTTTGTAAATCGAAGAGCTGGAGCCGCATCCGATAAGGGCAAACACCGGTGAGGGTTGCGTCAGCCGCCTTCAAGGCGGGGCAGAAGATAGACCTCACTGTCAGGGTTGATGGGTTGAAACCAGGCGTCATTGTAAATCATGCCGTCTATCGAAACGGAGACGCCTTTTTCCAATGTCGGTTTAAGGCCGGGATAATGTTCCTCCAACCGTTCCAGCAGTTCCTTGATATTTGCTGCTTCAATTTCAAGCGCTGTGCGGCCCTCGGTAAACGAGGTAAGCGATCCCCATAACATAACCTGGACCATGCTGATTACCTGTCTGGGCTATCTTCCAATGCTTTCAGGACACGTGGTGGCGACATCGGCAATTCAGTCAGGCGCACACCGGCCGCTGCCGATACTGCATTGGAAATAGCTGCAAGAGGCGGAACGATTGAGGTTTCTCCGACGCCGCGCACGCCATACGGGTGCCCGGGATTAGGCACCTCGACAATGACGGTGTCAATCATGGGCAGGTCCGAGGCAACCGGTATGCGATAGTCCAGAAAGCCCGGATTTTGCAGTTTGCCATCTTCGCCGTAAATGTATTCTTCATTGATTGCCCAACCAATCCCCTGAACGGCTCCGCCTTGAAACTGACCTTCGACATAACTTGGGTGGACCGCTTTGCCGGCATCCTGGGCGACAGTATAACGCAGAATTTTTACAAAACCTGTTTCCCGGTCCACTTCGGCATCAACAATATGGGTGGCGAAACTGACGCCGGCTCCACCGGCGTTGACTTCAAAGTGACCAGCGATAGGCCCCCCGGTTTTTTCAGCATTGGCGGCGATTTCTGCAAGAGATAGCGGAGCAAAGTTGCCGGCATTTGCCCCCGCAGGTTTGGCGCAGCCGTTTTCCCAGATAACCGCTTCGGCGGGGATGTCCCAGGTTTTTGCCGCGCGGGCGCAAAGTTTTGCCTTGGCATCTCTGGCGGCGTTGATGATCGCCAGGCCACTGGCAAAAGTGGCGCGGCTGCCATCGGTGACGTCATTGTAACCCAATGAACTGGTATCGGCGATTATCGTGCGGACATTGTCGTAGGCAATGCCGAGTTCTTCAGCGGCCATCAGACACATTGAAGCGCGTGACCCGCCGATGTCCGGCGTGCCAACGGCTATAGCGATTGTGCCGTCGACATTTATATTGAGGGAAACACATGTCTGGCCGCCGAAATTAAACCAGAAACCACTGGCAACGCCGCGCCCCTGGTTGGGGCCAAGCGGTGCAGAATAATGGTCATGAACTTTGGCTGCTTGCAGTGTTTCTACCAGGCCCATTCTTTTGAAAACCGGGCCGTAGGAAGATTTTGTGCCTTCACGCGCGGCATTTTTCAGACGTAACTCAAGCTGATCTATACCGAGCCTGTCGGCGATTTCGGCCACGACACTTTCAACAGCATAGGCAGCCATTGGCGCGCCGGGTGCCCGGTAGGCCACATTTTTCGGCCGGTTTGTTGCAACGTCATACCCCACGGTTTTGACGTTCTCTAGATTGTAACAAGCAAATGCGCTCATGGCCCCTAGTTGTACGGGAGAATCTGCAAATGCTCCGCCCTGATATTTAAGTTCTGCTTCACAGGCGGTGAATATTCCATCATTTTTTGCACCAATCTTAACCCGCATACTGGTGCTGGAAGTTGGCCCGGAGGCGCGGAAAACCTCATCGCGCGACATCACGATTTTCACCGGCCTGCCGGCTTCGCGCGATAAAACCAGAGCTACGGGCTCAATGAAAACCGTCGTTTTGCCGCCAAAGCCTCCGCCGATTTCAGAGGCAGTAACGCGGAGTTTTGATATGTCCATGCCAATAAGTTCAGCACAGACCTCGCGCACCATGAAGTGACCCTGGGTGCAACACCACAGTTCGCCCTGGCCATCCTGGGTTACATTGGCCAGGCAGGCATGAGGTTCGATATAGCCCTGGTGGGTGGCTGCTGTTTTAAACTGGCGTTCGATAATTACATCGGCCTGAGAAAATCCTTTTTCGACATCGCCGTGGCCGAATTCCGACCTCTTGGCGATGTTCGAGGCTTGCGTAGGTTGCGGGGTAACTCCCACTGTAAACATGTCATCTTGAATTACCGGTGCGCTGGGGCGCATCGCCTCTTCAACGTCTGTAACATGCGCCAGAACTTCGTAATCAACCTCTATCAGGCGAAGCGCTTTGCGCGCTATCTGATTGCTTATCGCGGCAACAGCAGCAACAGCATGGCCATCGTAGAGGGCTTTTTCCTGGGCCATGATGTTACACAAAATATTTTGCTTGGCAGGTGAAATTTTTGCCTTGTCAAAGTTCTTGCAGGTAATTACCGCTTTAACTCCCGGCAGGGCCTCAGCCTTGGAGGTGTCGATAGAACGGATACGGGCATGGGCATGGGAGCTGCGCAGGATTTTTCCCACTAGCATGCCAGGTGCGGTTAAATCAGCGCCAAATTTGGCGCTGCCGGTTACTTTTTCCACGCCGTCCGGTCTTAACGGGCGCGTACCGACAACGTCGAATGCTGGTTCATGTGTGCCCATTATACATTTCCTCTCATCTCGGCGGCGGCGTCGATGACGGCGGTTATAATTTTATCATAACCGGTGCAGCGGCAAAGATTACCGGCGAGCCAATAGCGGACTTCGGTTTCGGTCGGATCAGGATTTTGAGCCAGCAATGCTTTGGCCGCGATCAGAAATCCCGGTGTGCAGATGCCGCATTGCAGGGCTGCATGTTCGATGAATTTACGCTGCAGCGGGTGCAGTTCATCGCCCGATGCCATGCCTTCAATGGTTTCGATTTCGCGATCTTGTGCTTCGACGCCTAAAACCAGGCACGAACAGACCAGACGATTATCCAAAAGTATGCTGCACGCGCCGCAATCGCCTGAACCACAGCCCTCCTTGCTACCGGTCAGGGTCAACCGGTCGCGCAGAACATCCAGCAGAGTTTCGTCGGTTTCACAAAGAAACTCAACGGCATCACCATTTACAATCGTGGATACGTGGGTCTGGGTCATTGTTGCTAACCTGTTATTCTTGTGAGCGTTGCAGGGCAATTTGGGCGGTGCGGCGCACCAGAACGCCCGTAATTTTAGTTCGAAATTCTTTGGTCCCGCGTTTATCGTCAATTGGTGAGCAGGCTGCCGCGGCTGCATGTGACAAATTCTCAAGGGCTGCTGCATCTACGCGGCTGCCGATCAGCGCACTTGCCGCCTCATCGACCAGTAACACCCGGGCTGCGACCGCTCCCAAGGCAACGCGGGCGTTTTTGCAAACCCCGTCCAAGTCCATCTCAAGACTGACCCCAGTGCCAACAACGGCAATGTCCATTTCAGTGCGGGGAATAAAGCGCAGATAGGCATCGCCTGAATTGGGCCGGCGGGACGGCAGATAAATCGAGCCAACCAATTCAGCCCGGCCAAGTGTTGTTTCCCCCGGCGCCGAGGCAAGGTTATGCACCGGGATATCGCGGTGGCCGTTTGGACCGAAGATGCGGCATGTCGCTTCAGCGGCAACCATGGCGGGAACACTGTCTGCTGCGGGAGAGGCATTACATAAATTACCGACCAGGGTCGCGCGGCCTTGAATTTGGGTTGAGCCAATGAGTTCCATAGCCTCAACTACACCCGGCCAGAGTTTACGCAGACCAGCGTGAGCACCAATTTCAATGCCGCTAACTGCTGCACCGATCCGGTAACCGCCGTCTTCTTCGTCGATCGACCGCATAGCGGCAATTCGTTTTATATCGACCATGAGATCAGGCTCGACCTGGCCATAGCGCAATTGTACCAAGACATCGGTGCCTCCGGCCAAAATACGCACCACGCCGGGTTCGCCCTCCAGCAACTTTATAGCCGCATCCACTGATGTTGGAGCTTCAAATCGCATGCAATGTTCCAAAAAAATCTGTTGGTAGGTTTGTGGTTCTGAAAACAATATTTGCCACCGCATGCCGCGATGTCAAATCTAAATTCCGGACCGGTGTTTATGTGACATAACATTAAGCTTACCATCAAACCTCGGGAAACCGGAAAAGGTTTTTTTGGTATTTCAGGAAGAATTTGATCTTGGTGACAATCCGGATTTCACCAATTATAGTTTTAAGATCAAGAGGAAACGAGAGGCCTGTATTTGGAGGTTTTTCGTTTAATGTGTTAACCGGATTGATTTTGGGAAAAATAGATGTCCTCACCGGCGATTGTTAAAAAGGAAATCCCCAGCGCGGAATGGGAGATGCGGATTGATCTGGCAGCAGCGTTCAGATTAATCGAAATATTTGGCTGGAGCGATCTTTTAGCGACTCATTTATCTGCCAGGGTTCCAGGAAGTGCGGATCATTTTCTGATTAATCCTTTTGGCCTTATGTTTGAGGAAATTACGGCGTCTAATCTAGTCAAAGTCGATCAAAACGGCACGATACTGAGCGAGACGGAATTTGACATCAACCCTGCCGGGTTTACCATCCATAGCGCTGTTCACATGAATAAACCCGAAATTGCCTGTGTCATTCATACCCATACGCAGGCCGGTGTTGGTGTTGCGACCCAAAAAAATGGATTGTTACCGTTAACCCAGCATGCATTGGCGGTGATCGCGCATACCGGTTATCATGGTTATGAGGGCATTGCCACAGATCTTGATGAACGTGACCGCATTGCCAGCGATCTGGCTGATCATAAGGTATTGATACTTTGCAACCACGGGCTGTTAACCGTGGGTGAAAGCGTCGGCGAGGCGTTTATGTGGATGTACCGGGCCGAGCGGGCGTGCCGGATGCAACTGGCCTGCCAGCAGGCCGGAGCAGAATTAATGCCGATACCTGAACAGGTGCAGAATACTACCATTGAACGCAATCGTCTTGAAAACTCAAAAAAAGGCTATCGCCCGATCGGTAAACGAGAATGGCCGGCGCTAAAACGCAAGCTCGACCGCATTGATACTTCGTATCAAAACTGAGTTAAAATCCTATGGGGCAAACACTGGCAGAAAAGATTATCGCCCGGGCGGCGGGCTGCGATAAGGTCGGGCCCGGGGATATTGTTACCTGTGCTGTGGATCTTGCGATGATGCATGATTCGGGTGGCCCGCGCCGGGTGAAACCGCTGTTGGAAAAACTCGGAGTGAAGGTTTGGGATCGTGAAAAAATCGTGGTGGTCAGCGATCATTTTGTTCCGGCATTTGATTTGCAAAGTGCCGAGATTTTAAACCTGACCCGGGAATGGGTTGCGGAGCAAGGTATCCCCAACTTTTATGACATGCAGGGCATTTGCCATGTGGTGTTGCCCGAGCGCGGACACCTTAAACCTGGCATGTTTGTAGCCGGGGGAGATAGTCATTCACCAACCGGTGGGGCATTTGGTTGTTTTATGTTCGGGGTCGGGGCGACAGACATGGCGGGCATTCTGGCAACAGGAGAAACCTGGATCAAAGTGCCCGAGACCATCCGTATCGACTGGTCGGGGGAAATACCGCGTGGGGTTTGTGCCAAGGACATTATGCTCACCTTATGTGCAACTTTGGGGCTCGGCGGCGGCGATTATCAGGTTGTCGAATATAGTGGGGAAGTCATTTCATCACTCGGCATGCAGGAGCGTATGACCTTGTGCAACATGGCCGCCGAACTTGGCGCGCAGACAGGGCTTATCGCCGCCGATCAAACTACAGCGGCATATGTTGAAAAGGTGACAGGTGAAAAACCCGATTGTCAATCCTGGCAGGGGGATTTGGACGCTACCTACCGCGATATTTTTTCTTTCGATGCAAATGATCTGGAACCACAAGTGGCGCCGCCGCATAGTCCAGCCAATGCGGCAGACGTGGGCGAACATGTGGGAACCGGCATCAACCAGGCCTATATCGGGGCCTGTACCGGGGCGAAGCTGACGGATTTGAAAATGGCGGCTGAGGTTTTGAAAAACCGGCGTATTGCCAGCAATATTCGATTGCTGGTTGCTCCGGCTTCTGTGCGGGAAATGACCCAGGCCACGCAGGATGGTACCTTGGGCATACTTCTGGAGGCAGGCGCCTTGCTCATGCCCAGCGGCTGTGGAGCCTGTGCCAGCTACGGTGCCGGGGTTTTAGGTGACGGCGATGTGTGCATCGCCTCGACTTCGCGTAATTTTCAAGGCCGCATGGGGTCAAAATCATCGAGGGTTTATCTTGGTTCACCCTATACGGTGGCGGCAGCGGCAATTGCCGGTGAAATTCGCGACCCGAGGGAATTTCTCGAAGGGTTCGGTTCATGATGCACAAAGCAGGGCGTGCCTGGGTTTTTGGCGATAATGTTGACACTGACCAATTGGCGCCGGGGATATATATCAAACTGCCAATTGACGAAATTTCCAAACATTGCCTGGAAGCAATTGCACCTGAATTTGCCGGGTCGGTATCTCGGGGAGACTTTGTCGTTGCCGGTGAAAATTTCGGCATGGGGTCGTCTCGCGAACAGGCGGCCGAGGCTTTGCTCGATCTGGGAATTTCCGCTATCATCGCGCAATCCTTTGGCGGGATATTCTACCGCAATGCGCTCAACTTCGGCCTCATTCCATTGATCTGCGCGGATGTCTCAAAAATCGGCGATGGGGATCAAATTTGTATAGATCCCGAGGCCGGCGAAATCCGTAATCTGACCAAAGATGAGACCTATGCCTGCGAGGCGATGCCGGAACATTTGCTGCAGATCGCCCGGGCCGGTGGATTATTGCCTTATCTTGAGAACAGGTTGGGATAGTGTGACGGGAATTTTGAAACCACAAATGATTGATCGCGGGCATCAAATCGGCGTTCCCGCTGTTTTTATGCGCGGCGGCACCAGTAAAGCGATTGTTTTCAAACAGACCGATTTGCCGGAGGATGAAAAACTGCGCCGCCGGATTTTTCTCGCAGCCATGGGCTCACCTGATCCCAACGGCCGACAACTCAATGGCATGGGAGGCGGACTATCTTCGCTGTCGAAAATCTGTATCGCCGGGCCGCCAACTCGAAAAGATGCTGATATTGATTACACGTTTGTGCAGATTGGGGTGAAGGACCCAGTGGTTGATTATGACAGCGCGTGCGGAAATATGACTTCAGCCATGGGCCCGTTTGCCGTTGATGAGCAGCTTGTGGCAGTCCGTGGAGATGGTGAAACGATGGTGCGTATTCATTCCACCAATACCGGTAAAATTATCCATTCCCGGTTTTATGTGGATAACGGGAAGGCCCAGGTTTCGGGCGATCGTGACATCATCGGTGTGGCAGGAACCGGTGCCGGTGTCAGGTTGGATTTTATCGATCCCGGCGGCACAAAAGGGCGTGGTGTGATGCCGGCAGGTGCCGGCATTACTGAGCTTTGTGTAATGGGTGAGGAGCCTATTTCGGCCTCACTTATCGACAGTGCCAACCCTTGTGTTTTTGTTCGGGCGCAAGACCTTGGATTGACCGGCCTGGAAAGTCCGCAAGAGCTGGACACAAACAAGGTTGCCATGCAAAGGCTTGAAACCGTGCGGCGGGCAGCCTCGGTTAAAATGGGAATTGCCGTTGATCTGGAACAGGCCCAAAAAATCCAATCGGTACCCAAGATCGCAATCGTTTCAGCACCCGGTGATTTTTGCACTCTTGCCGGGGAGAAGATTGCGGCTGAGGCCTATGGGGTTTGCGTCCGCA
>JAJFHR010000190.1 GCA_021775515.1 Hyphomicrobiales bacterium
TTTTGGCATGAAGTGTCACCGAACCCG
Organism: Hyphomicrobiales bacterium; assembly: GCA_021775515.1. Lineage (GTDB taxonomy): Bacteria > Pseudomonadota > Alphaproteobacteria > Rhizobiales > JAJFHR01 > JAJFHR01. Next base: position 28 of record JAJFHR010000190.1, read on the forward strand.
AATCCAGGGCATGTTCAATTTCGGCAATACTGGAGAATAACATGCCCTCTCCCGGCTCATTTTCCTTCAGCAGAGATACATAATACAGCCCCAGAACAATATCCTGACTGGGCACAATGATGGGGGAGCCGTCTGCGGGATGCAGGATGTTGTTGGTTGACATCATCAACACCCGGGCTTCCAGCTGAGCCTCAAGCGACAACGGCACGTGAACGGCCATCTGGTCACCATCAAAATCGGCATTAAAGGCTGCACACACCAGGGGATGAAGCTGAATGGCCTTGCCTTCAATCAATGTCGGCTCAAATGCCTGAATGCCAAGGCGATGGAGCGTTGGCGCCCGGTTCAACAATACCGGATGCTCACGAATAACCTCGTCCAGAATGTCCCAGACCTCTGGTTTTTCACGCTCGACCAGCTTTTTAGCCTGCTTAACGGTGGACGACAGGCCTTTTGCTTCCAGGCGCGAATAAATAAACGGCTTGAACAGCTCAAGCGCCATCTTTTTAGGCAACCCGCACTGATGCAGTTTCAGTTCCGGGCCGACAACGATGACCGAGCGGCCGGAATAATCCACCCGCTTGCCAAGCAAATTCTGGCGGAAGCGCCCCTGTTTGCCCTTGAGCATATCGGATAATGATTTGAGCGGGCGCTTGTTGGCACCGGTAATCACCCGGCCGCGACGGCCGTTATCAAACAGGGCATCAACGGATTCCTGCAACATCCGCTTTTCATTACGAATGATAATGTCAGGCGCACGCAGCTCCATCAGGCGCTTCAAGCGGTTGTTCCGGTTGATCACCCGGCGGTAAAGGTCATTCAGGTCAGAAGTGGCAAACCGGCCGCCATCCAACGGCACCAGCGGGCGCAGTTCTGGCGGGATAATCGGAACCACAGTCAGTATCATCCACTCCGGATTGTTACCAGATTCGATGAACGCCTCAACAATCTTCAACCGTTTGGCAAGCTTTTTGGGCTTGAGCTCTGAAGTGGATTCAGCAATTTCCACGCGCAGATCATCACGAGTTTTTTCAAGATCAAGCGCGATCAGCAATTCCCGGATAGCTTCCGCGCCAATGCCGACGGTGAAACTGTCTTCACCAAACTCATCCTGCGCCTGAATATATTCTTCCTCACTCAACAGCTGATTTTCCTTCAGACTGGTCAGGCCAGGTTCAAGGACGATGAAGTTTTCGAAATACAACACGCGCTCTAGCTCTTTGAGCGTCATATCGAGCAACAATCCGATGCGGCTAGGCAGGGATTTCAGAAACCAGATGTGGGCTACAGGCGCGGCCAATTCGATGTGGCCCATGCGCTCGCGCCGGACCTTCGAAAGTGTAACTTCGACACCGCATTTCTCACAGATGACACCTTTGTACTTCATCCGCTTGTATTTGCCGCACAGGCACTCATAATCCTTAATTGGACCAAAAATCCGTGCGCAAAAAAGCCCATCACGTTCCGGTTTAAACGTCCGGTAGTTTATGGTTTCAGGTTTTTTGATCTCGCCAAATGACCACGACAGGATTTTCTGCGGACTGGCAAGAGATATCCTGATCCTGTCAAATGTATTTTGCGGTTGCCCGACCGGATTAAATACGTTCATGACCTCTTGGTTCATGAGCTCTTCTCCTTTTCAACAGCGTTTGAATTTTGCTGTCTTCGTTTTGCTTTTAATCGCCTCATTCAACTCTTTAACACACCGTGCAAGATCAATGAGGCAACCTGAACGTCAATATTTCACTTCATCAAAACTTGTGATCAGACACCTGATTGAGTTGACGGTTGCTCCAGTTCAACATTAAGACCCAAGGAACGCATTTCCTTGACCAGAACATTGAAACTTTCCGGAATACCCGCTTCGAATGCATCATCCCCACGCACGATTGCTTCGTATACCTTGGTGCGTCCGGCAACATCGTCAGACTTGACCGTCAGCATTTCCTGAAGCGTGTAAGCTGCACCATAAGCTTCCAGCGCCCATACTTCCATTTCACCAAATCTTTGACCACCGAACTGAGCCTTGCCTCCCAAGGGCTGCTGGGTAACCAGCGAGTATGGACCGATCGAGCGGGCATGGATCTTGTCATCGACAAGATGGTGAAGTTTAAGCATATAAATGTAACCCACGGTCACGGGACGGTCGAATTTTTCGCCGGTTCGGCCATCATGCAACTCGACCTGGCCAGAACTATCAAGACCCGCCATTTCCAGCATCTCGACGATATCGGCTTCGTGAGCACCATCAAAAACCGGTGTCGCCATGGGAACGCCGCGACGCAGGTTTTGACCAAGCTCGACAAGTTCGGGTTCATTCAGGCTCTCAATCGTCTCATTTTTTCCGTAAACGGTTTTAAGCCGATCCTTGAGTGACTTGATTTTTTCGATGCGCCGATATTCATCAACCGCTTCACCAATCTGGCGCCCCAGCCGGGCACAGGCCCAGCCAAGATGGGTCTCGAGGATTTGCCCGACATTCATCCGGCTTGGCACCCCTAATGGATTAAGTACAATGTCCACATGCGTGCCATCGTCGAGATAGGGCATATCCTCAACCGGTACGATTTTGGAGATCACGCCCTTGTTGCCATGACGGCCGGCCATTTTATCACCAGGTTGCAGTTTACGTTTTACCGCAACAAACACCTTGACCATTTTCATGACACCGGGCAGCAACTCGTCACCGCGCTGGAGTTTGTCGACTTTATCGACAAAACGCTGCTCAAGCTGAGACTTGGCTTCGTCGTATTGACGTTGCATAGCTTCGATCTCTGCCATCGCCTTGTCATTTTTGAGTGCGATTTCCCACCACATTTTGCGCGGCAGTTCCTCCAGTGTCGCCAAGGCGATCTTAGCGTCCTTCTCGATACCCTCCGGACCACTCAGAGCCTGTTTGCCGACAAGGAAGTCACGTAGACGGCCAAAAGCGTTGCGGTCAAGAATGCCAAGTTCGTCATCCCTATCCTTGGCCAGACGCTCGATTTCCTCGCGCTCAATGGCCATGGCGCGTTCGTCCTTGTCAATGCCATGACGGTTGAACACGCGCACTTCAACAACGGTACCAGCAACACCAGGAGGCAATTTGAGCGAGGTATCGCGTACGTCTGATGCTTTTTCGCCAAAGATTGCCCGCAGAAGTTTTTCTTCCGGGGTCATCGGGCTTTCCCCCTTGGGCGTAATTTTGCCGACGAGGATATCACCCGGATGCACTTCGGCGCCGATGTAGACAATTCCCGCTTCATCAAGGTTCTTGAGGCTCTCCTCTCCGACGTTTGGAATGTCGCGGGTAATATCTTCCGGCCCAAGCTTGGTATCACGGGCCATGACCTCGAATTCTTCAATATGAATTGACGTGAATACATCATCGCGGACAATCCGTTCGGAGATCAGAATCGAATCTTCAAAATTGTACCCATTCCAAGGCATAAAGGCGACGAGGACATTGCGGCCAAGCGCAAGATCACCGAGATCTGTAGAAGGGCCATCAGCAACAATGTCGTTGGCCTGAACCCTATCGCCAATACGGACGAGCGGGCGCTGATTGATGCAGGTGTTCTGATTGGAGCGCTGGAATTTCTGCAGATTATAGATGTCAACACCAGGCTTGGACGGATCGGTCTCATCAGTCGCTCTGATGACAATTCGGGTGGCATCGACCTGATCGACAACACCGGCGCGGCGCGAAACCACCGCAGCACCGGAATCGCGGGCAACGACGGCCTCCATGCCGGTTCCAACAAGTGGCGCTTCGGCCTTTACCAGCGGCACCGCCTGGCGCTGCATGTTTGATCCCATCAAGGCACGGTTGGCATCATCATTTTCCAGGAACGGAATTAAGGCTGCGGCAACTGATACCAGCTGCTTGGGCGAAACATCCATGAAGTCGACACGTTCAGAAGGGACCATTTCCACATCATGCGCATAGCGGCAGGGCAACAAATCCCCCTCCAGCACGCCCTTGGTGGAAATCTTCACATTGGCCTGGGCAATGACATATTTTGATTCTTCGATCGCTGAAAGATAAACGATTTCATCGGTCACCTTACCATCTTTGACACGACGGTACGGGCTTTCAATAAAGCCGTATTTGTTGATCCGGGCGTAGGTTGCCAACGAGTTGATAAGACCAATATTCGGCCCTTCAGGTGTCTCAATTGGACAGATACGGCCATAATGTGTGGGATGAACGTCGCGAACTTCAAAACCAGCGCGTTCGCGGGTCAGCCCCCCAGGTCCAAGTGCGGACAATCGGCGCTTATGGGTGATTTCAGACAACGGGTTTGTCTGATCCATAAACTGTGACAGTTGGGATGAACCAAAAAACTCGCGCACGGCTGCTGATGCCGGTTTTGCATTGATAAGATCATGGGGCATGACATTATCAATCTCAACCGAACTCATCCGCTCCTT
>JAJFHR010000020.1 GCA_021775515.1 Hyphomicrobiales bacterium
TGAATTATCTATATCTTGTCATCGCCAGATTTCACGCCTAAACTTCCCGTATCAATTCTGCCTATTCCCCGGCCGGGGATAATTATTCCTTCTACAGTCTGGCCTGGTGTATTTCACAGCCCGGCATCGTGAAATTAAATAGAGTCATTAAATAGAGTTTTAGTATTGGGGTGAACAGTGATTAAGGGAAGCTGCCTGTGTGGTCAGGTCCGATACGAGATTTCGGGTCATCTCGGCAAGATCGTTCATTGCCACTGTACAACCTGCAGAAAAGCACACGGTGCTGCCTTCTCAACCGTGGCCGCAGCTCAAATAGCTGATTTCACATTCACTTCCGGCGAGGATTTGTTAAATTCATATGAATCCTCCTCGGGTAAAAACCGGTATTTTTGTTCGCGATGCGGCTCGCAAATCTATGCCCATAGAGGCGACAACAAACATTATATATTACGTCTGGGCACCTTGGATGGTAATCCTTTGGCCCAACCTGAACACCATATCTGGGTAAGCGAGAAAGCTTCATGGTATGACATTGAAAACAACTGCAAATTGCCGCAATCTGAAAAATCCTAGCGCATTTTAGCCAATCTTGAAGAGAGTTTCCCATGCCGACAATTAACCGTTTTGCCGATTTTCATGACGAGATAACCAAATGGCGCCGTGACATTCACAGCCATCCCGAACTCCTTTTTGAGGTGCATCGCACTGCTGGTGTGGTTGAAGAAAAACTCAAGGAATTTGGTGTCGACGAAATCGCTACCGGCATCGGCCGCACCGGCGTTGTCGGGGTAATCAAGGGCCGAAAAAACACCAGCGGAAAAGTCATTGGCCTGCGCGCAGACATGGATGCCTTGCCGATCCATGAACTTACCAACCGCGATTATGCCTCCAAGACTGACGGTATCATGCATGCCTGTGGCCATGACGGACATACGGCAATGTTATTGGGTGCGGCAAAGTATCTTGCAGAAACGCGCAATTTTGATGGCACCGCAATTGTAATTTTCCAGCCTGCCGAAGAAGGCGGCGGCGGCGGTCGTGAAATGGTCGATGACGGCATGATGGACCGTTTTAAGGTCAATGAAGTTTATGGCATGCACAATTTTCCAGGTCTGCCGGTGGGGGAATTCGCCATACGGCCTGGCCCTTTAATGGCGGCAACCGACGTTTTCGAAATTAACATCGAAGGTATAGGTGCCCATGCGGCAAGGCCGCACGATGGCATTGACCCGATTATCATAGGCTCCAGCATCGTCCAGGCCCTGCAATCAATTGCTTCACGCACAGTCGACCCGCTCGAATCAGTTGTCGTTTCGGTAACGACATTTAACGCTGGGAATGCCTTTAACGTCATTCCTCAAACAGCCAAACTGACCGGTACCGTGCGCACCTTGTTACCTGAAGTGCGCGATACCGCAGAAAAAAGAATGTCTGAAATTGTTGAACATACTGCGGCAACCTATGGTGCCAAAGCTCAGATCAATTACGAAAGAAACTATCCGGTAACCAGAAATCATCTCGATCAAACCGTATTTGCTGCAAAAGTAGCGGCTGAAGTTGTCGGAGAAGACCGGGTTGAAACCAACACGCCACCACTTATGGGTGGTGAAGATTTTTCATTCATGCTTAATGCCCGCCCCGGTGCCTTCATTTTTGTCGGCCAGGGTGATACCGCAGGCGTGCATCATCCCGAATATGATTTTAATGATGAGATCATACCGATAGGCTGTTCTTACTGGGCGAAACTTGTCGAAACGGCAATGCCGGCGGAAAAATAAATCCAGCGTGGCGGACCCATTTTTTCTTACTAAATCCTAAAGCGTGTCTCGCAAAAGTGGGCACCGGTTTTGCGATAAAGACACGCGCAAAAACAAAGGGTTAAAGTGTGTCAAATGAATCCGAAAAAAGGAGACACGCATTAGAGTTTTAACCAAAGTAAGAATAAGTAAATTTCTCGTTCACCTTTTTGCCATACACTTTGTTTAGAAATTTGCGGGTGGTGATTTTTTCGCCCTCCAAACTGCAAGGTGACAAGGGGTTAACGATGTCGATTAAGAGTGTTCACGCTGGTTCAACACGGGGTCTGTATCGCTGTGGCATCTTCGCCCTACTTGCAATCTCATTATCTGGATGTGCCGCCGGCCCCATCGCCGGTGCTGCAGTAAGTCTCGCCTCAGGTACGCTCACGGCGGCTTCGGATGTAACTTCTAACGTCGTTGCCGGAACAGCCGAAATAGTCAGCGACGGCAAATCGCAAAAGGCGGCAGAATAAAGCTGCCACGCTCCTTGGGCGTAACTCCTCAATTTGCAGGAAATCGAAATTTCACACAATTAGCCAACGCCATTGTGCTCTCGTTCGTGGTGACACCTTGTAGCTTATGCCTTAAGATATCAGCTGCTTTTCACACAAGGTAACTGTTATGAAGACAACGTCGGCATCGGTCGATCTTTTTGTAATCGGCGGTGGCATCAACGGAGCTGCTGTTGCTCGCGATGCCGTCGGTCGCGGCCTCAGCGTCATGTTGGCCGAAGCCCAAGATTACGCCAGCGCCACGTCATCAGCTTCATCGAAGCTCGTGCACGGCGGGTTGCGATATTTGGAGAATTACGAATTCGGCCTGGTGCGGGAATCTCTGCATGAACGCGAGACGATGTTAAAAATCGCCCCCCACCTGTGTTTCCCGATGCGCTTTCTCGTCCCTATCACCAAGGCGCAGAAACGCCCGGCCTGGCTTGTCCGCATCGGGCTATTTCTCTACGACATACTGTCCGGCGGAAAATTACTGGCGCGCAGCGGATCATTGTCCAAAAAGCAAATCGCCGCCCTGCCCCGGCTTAAAAAGCAGGACCTGACCGCCGTTCTGCATTATCCCGATTGCTGGATTGACGATGCCCGGCTAGTGGTGTCAACGTTGATTGATGCCCGCGACCGCGGCGCTGATGTTTTGAACTACCGCGTCGTCGAAAAAATCACTTCTGTTGAAGATGGCTTTGTCATTGCGATGACTGAAAGAGGTGTCAATCGAACCATCCAGGCGAGATATGTTGTCAATGCAGCCGGTCCCTGGGCCAATGATATTCTTGACGCCACGCAAAGCCCGTTTCCCCGCTCCGGTCTTCGCCTCGTCCGCGGCAGCCACATCGTCCTGAAAATGCCAGATCCCGTAGAACACGAAGCTTACACTTTGCAAAAGGCGGATGGGCGCGTCATCTTTACCTTGCCGTGGCTGGACAGCAGATATCTTATCATCGGCACAACCGACACCCCCCAGAAAGAAAATCCCAGATTTGCTAAATGCAGCGACGAGGAGCGCGACTATTTGCTTGAAGCCTATAATCGGTATTTTACCCATCCCGGCAAACCGGCGACCAGCGAAGATGTTGTCTGGGACTGGTCTGGAGTGCGTCCGCTGATTGATGATGGTGAAGATAATCCCAGCAAGGTCACACGCGAATCCCGGCTGGCGGTTCAGCAAAATGGTGCCGGTGCGTTTATCACTGTCTACGGCGGCAAACTGACCACACACCGTAAACTGGGAGAAAATGTATTGTTGAAACTGGCAAAATGCGGTGCCAGTTTTGGCCCGCCCTGGACCAATACAAAACCGCTTTACGGCGGCGGCCTTTCGCGCGTGGAATTGCAAAAACTGGCTGATGATGGCCCTGAGCAGATCAAACAGGAAATCCGCAATCGCTGGGTGTTTACCTACGGTGATGAAACCACGGCTCTTTATGAAGCAGTGCACTCGGACCCGGCATCCGCCCAACTCGTAGCCCCGGGAATAATGGTTGCCGAGCTGCAGCATGCCATTACCAAAGAAGACTGCCTGACGGCTGAGGATTTTCTTTATCGGCGAACCAAACTTTTTATTGATCTTGATGATGCCGCAACAAAAGCGGTGCACGACTGGTTTGAAAGCAGACGGTCAAACTTTACGCCACCTCAGCCTTAACCTTGCGGCGAACCTCAACCTGATTGCGTGCCCGCGAAACAGCGTCCTTAGCAGAAGAGGTCAACTCAAATAATTGCAGATTTTCTTCTTCCGCATCGACAACATCTTCGAGTGATTTGTCCATATAAGTCTTGTTGCGCATCTCCCTTTTTATCTGTTCACAGATAAGGCGCAGTTTGATGGCATAAAACGCGAACGGCACGTAGGTCGAAAAAATCTCCCAAAATCGTTTTGGATACCACAACAGCGGATTTTCCACTGGCATTCCTTGACGCCGTTGCGACCGCACTTTCCTCCTGAAATAACCACCTTGCAGAGGATGAATTTTTTCGTATTTCATGCAACCATGAAATTGCAAAGTATGGGCCCAGATGCGCTCGGCTTTATTGCCGCTGGCAATCGCCCGGCGCATCAGCGTTTTCACATGCTCAGTGGAATAATATAAATCCCAGGATCTTGCATAGATATCCGCCCATTCCTGTTTGCTCATGGACTCATGGCCGGTGCAGACATGTTCAAGATCGTAGATATTCATGTCTTTATCCATCTCGACACCGGTTTCCGTCAAAACCTTGTGGTCTTCTGAACCGGG
>JAJFHR010000191.1 GCA_021775515.1 Hyphomicrobiales bacterium
AAGCTCGGGGCCGGCATAATCGTAACGCTTCTGGCAATTTACCTGTTGGCGACAAACAAAAACCGCCAGGGAGAAGGCCAAGACAATCCCAGTGGCTCCATTTATGTCGACGTCTTCATTGGCATTATCACCGGCATCATGACCACAACCCTAGGCATGACGGGACCGGCTGCTGCTCTGTATCTCACCTATTTGCATGCAACCAAACAAGCCACCCGGGCCACGACCCTTGGCCTGTTTGTCTTTGGTTATACCTTTGGACTTATTGCCCAAGCTGGCCTGGTTGGAATTGAGCCGACCACCTGGATGTGGGCAATTGCACTTTCTCCTGCGGCCTATATCGGATCGTTAGCCGGTGATAGGTTATCGGCAAAACTCAATCCGAAAGTTTTCAGAATTGCCGTGTTGATTATCCTGATTGCCTCAGGCTCTGCCGCCATTATTTCGGCGCTTTAAGGCTGGCTTCATGGTGGCGGGCTGATTGTACTTCAATGAACATGCGTTTGATCTCGGGGAAACGGGTTTTAATTTGATTTTCCAGCCGGTAGATCGCATTTTCAACTTTACCGGCAGAAACCGTGTCGCGAAAATCAAGGCTTACCGCCAGTAAAATATCTTCCGGTCCCATATGCATTGTCCGCAGTTCGTTCAATTTATTGACGGTTTTTTCCGCAGCTATGATTTCCTCAACCCCTATAACCACTGTTTCCCGGGCAGCTTCTCCGATGAGCAGTCCCTTTGTTTCTATGGCAAGAATTGCTGCTGTCAGAGCCAGAATAAGTCCGATAACCACAGAGGCGGCACCGTCCAGCCAGGCTATTCCGAAATACTGGGCGCTGGCAATGCCGACAAAAGCGACAATGAGGCCGAGAATTGCCGCACTATCTTCAAATAATACGGTGAAAATTGCCGGATCCTTGCTGCGCCTGACCGCTTCGAAGTATCCGCGGTCTCCCTTGGTATTGCGAAAATGTTTGAAGGCGACCCACCAGGCGGCGAGTTCAAAAACCATGGCACCGGCCAGAACAAAATAATTCACCATGGCATTTTTTATTTCATGGGGCTCAAGAAGTTTTTGTATGCCCTCATAAATCGACACGCCGGCACCAACGGCAAAAATCATAATGGCAACCACAAAACTCCAGAAATAAAGTTCCATGCCGTAACCGAAGGGGTGTTGTTTATCTGCAGGTCTGTTTGCCCGATGCATGCCGAACAAAAGCAGGCCCTGATTTCCGGTATCGACCACAGAATGTATCGCTTCGCTCAACATCGCCGATGACCCGGTATATCCGGCGGCGGCGAATTTCATGATCGCAATCAATCCGTTTCCGAACAGTGCGGCCAAAACCGCTTTTTTTGATGCACTTGCCGCCATAGTTTTTAACTTCCAATAAGCCGCCGACCCGCCCTTAATAGCAGGCATGAAGCGGTACTTAAAGCGTGAGATTGCCTAACGCAATTGTGACCGTTTGTACAAAGATAAACACCTTGACCGCTGATCGGGAAAATTGCTTATTTACGGTATGAGAAAAATTTACACAATTTTTGCTGCTTTGATTGCCCTTCCGGTTCTAACAACTGGAGGAATTGCCGGCGAGGCCGATGTAGTTGACGCGAAAATAACTCAATCATCGGCTGGAAGTTATGGTTTTGATGTTTCAGTCAGACATGCAGATACAGGTTGGAAACATTATGCCGACCGGTGGGAGGTTCTCGATCCGGACAGAAATATCCTGGCAACCCGGGTACTTGTTCATCCCCATGAAAATGAACAGCCGTTCACCCGAAGTTTGTCCGGTGTAAAAATACCGGTGGGAATTGGGTCTGTTATCTTACGCGCCCATGACAGTGTTCATGCCTACGGCGGCAAGGAAATTACGGTCGAGGTTCCTCGTTAGCCCTGCCTGATCCAGATCTTGCGCTTATCCTCGCGCCAGCTCCAAAACACCATCCGCGATATATTGAACGGCCAAGGCGCCCAGTATTACACCCAGTAGCCGTGAAAGGACGATACGCCCGGTGTCACCAATAAGATGTTCGATGCGCGAGGATAGAATAAACACGAGAAAACTGAACGTTAAAACCAAGGCGACAACGGCGATCAACACGCCAAGGACGTTCCAGTCGCCATGAGCTTTGGCGGCAATCAACATGGTTGCGGTTATCGCACCGGGGCCGGCCAGAAGCGGAATGGCGAGGGGAAAGGCTGCAACATCATTAACGTGACTGTCTGAAATCGCCCGCTCAGCGGTCGTGGATTTGCGTTCCTCGCGTTTTTCAAACACCATTTCAAAACCAATCCACAACAACATTAATCCGCCAGCAGTTCTAAAGGCCGGTAAAGAAATGCCGAGAACGCCCAAAACCTGCTCGCCAAAAATTGAAAACAGCGACAAAACGACAAAAGCGATGAGCGCTGAGCGAACTGCGACCATTCGTTTTTGACGTGCCGTCATGCCGGAAGTAAGAGAAACGAAAATAGGCACGATGCCGACGGGATCTATCGTTACCATCAAGGTTACAAATATCGATATGACAAACTCGACAGTCATGAAATCCTCCGGAACAAAGGTTCAAATAACGGTTGTTAAGCCCCGGTGATAGCACCATTTTCACCGACAGGTAGGAAAGAAATGCCACATCCTGATCCGATTCATCCAACCTGTATCAATTTAAATAATGTTTACCGTCTAACATATTGATATTTAACCAAAAAATTACGAGGAGAAAATACTTAAACCGTTTGCTCCCTGTGCAGGGAATCGGCTATAAACAACCTCTAATATCGCACAAATCGCTAATGGGTGTTTGGTTTGAATTTTCGGTTAATTTCAATATCAAAACACCGTTTGGGTCAGCCTGGAAAAAAGCGATAATTTTAACGGCTTTTTGTTAAGAGGCTCTATTGCCAGATCAAGATGATACGCCGCCAACGCCACCGCCTGGTGATGACAGACGGGGAGGTGATGGACCGAGTGAGCGTGATGTAAATCCTGTCTCCATAGTTGCGGAGATGAAGAAGTCATATCTGGATTACGCCATGAGCGTAATTGTATCGCGCGCGCTGCCGGATGTGCGTGACTGGCTGATGCCCGTGCATCGCCGAATCATGTTTTCTATGCTTGAAAGTGGGTATGACTGGAACAAGCCCTATCGCAAATCGGCCCGTGTGGTTGGCGATGTAATCGGTAAATATCACCCTCATGGCGATCAATCGATCTATGATGCGCTGGTGCGGATGGCGCAAAGCTTTTCAATGCGGCTGGTGCTTCTGGATGGCCAGGGAAATTTTGGCTCCGTAGACGGTGATCCACCAGCCGCCATGCGGTATACCGAAATTCGCATGGGCAAGCCGGGACACGCCTTGCTGACCGATCTTGATAAGGATACGGTTGATTTTGTCGCCAACTATGACAATAGCGAACATGAGCCGCAGGTATTGCCTGCGCGCTTTCCTAATCTGTTGGCCAACGGCGCCAGCGGTATTGCAGTGGGAATGGCGACCAACATTCCGCCGCACAATTTGGGTGAAATCATTGATGCCTGTGTGGCGCAGATAGACCGCCCGGGAATTACTATTGACGAATTGATCGAGATTATTCCCGGACCGGATTTTCCGACCGGAGGATTTATTCTCGGCCGTTCCGGTGTTAAATCAGCCTACCACACCGGTCGCGGCTCGGTTGTTATGCGCGCCCGTGTCGGAACCGAAGAAATTCGCAAAGATCGTGAAGCGCTGATCGTCACGGAAATTCCCTATCAGGTAAACAAATCGACGTTGATTGAAAAAATCGCAGAATTGGTGCGCGAAAAGCGCGTCGAGGGAATAAGCGATATTCGCGATGAATCTGACCGTCAGGGTATGCGCATCGTTATAGAACTCAGGCGCGACGCCGTGGCCGATGTTGTGCTTAACCAGCTCTATCGCTATTCAAACCTGCAGACCTCTTTCGGCTGCAACATGGTAGCCCTCAACAGTGGCCGGCCTGAGGTTATGAACCTCAAGGACATGATCACGGCCTTTATCGCCTTCCGCGAAGAAGTCATTACCAGACGCACAAAATTTCTTCTCAACAAAGCGCGCGAGCGAGCTCACATCCTGGTTGGCCTGGCCATTGCCGTTGCCAATATCGACGAGATTATCGCACTGATCAGACATGCGCCTGACCCGGCGACCGCGCGCGAACAATTAATGGAACGCCACTGGCCTGCTGGTGATGTTGAGGCGTTGCTCAGGCTTATCGATGACCCGCGCCACAAGATAAGGGATGACGGCACATATAAGCTGTCTGAAACCCAGGCCCGCGCTATTCTTGAGCTACGCCTGGCCCGGCTTACGGCGTTGGGCCGCGATGAAGTTGGCAATGAACTGGCGGAACTTGGCGAGCAAATAGCCGATTTCCTTGAGATTTTGCGGTCGCACGCCCGGGTTATGAGCATAATTCGCGAAGATCTGCTGGAAGTCCGTAACGAATTTGCCGATCCCCGCCGCACAGAACTGATTGACGCTGAATTCGGCGTTGAAGATGAGGACCTGATACAGCGGGAAGACATGGTGGTTACGGTCAGCCACAAGGGATATATTAAACGTGTGCCGCTCTCAACCTACCGCGCACAACGCCGCGGCGGCAAAGGCCGCTCGGGCGTATCGACGCGTGATGAAGATTTTGTCGCACGATTATTTGTCGCCAACACGCATACACCGGTTTTGTTTTTCTCTTCCAAAGGCATCGTCTACAAGATGAAAGTCTGGCGCCTGCCCGTCGGCACACCGCAGGCACGGGGCAAGGCCATGATCAATCTTCTTCCCTTGGATGAAGGTGAAACCATAACCACGATCATGCCGCTGCCGGAAGATGAAGCGCAATGGGCCAATCTGCATGTTATGTTCGCAACCCGCAGCGGCAACATTCGCCGCAATGATCTGTCCGATTTCATTCAGGTAAACCGAAATGGCAAAATTGCCATGAAGCTGGATGAGGGAGATTTGCTGGTCGATGTGCAGATTTGCACCGAAAAAGAAGATATTTTACTCACTACAGCCAAGGGAAGATGCATTCGCTTTTCGGTAACGGCAGTCCGGGTCTTTGTCGGCCGCACCTCCACCGGTGTCCGCGGCATCAAGCTGGCGGGCGAAGACCGTGTGATTTCAATGTGCGTCCTGCGGCATATAGAAGCTGACGCCGGAGAGCGTGTAGCCTATCTAAAACAACGCCGGGCAATGGAAGGGCGTCAGGAGGATCAAGAAGGCGCTGAAAGTGAAATCAGTGAAGAAGCGGGTGATGAGGAAATTCAAGAGGTAAGAATTTCGCAAGATCGTTATATCGCGCTAAGTGCTGCCGAACAATTTGTTCTGTCAATTTCCGAAAACGGTTATGGCAAACGCACATCTTCTTATGAGTACCGTGTATCGGGAAGAGGCGGCAAGGGTATAATCGCCATGGTCACCAACAAGCGCAACGGTGAGCTGGTTGCTTCATTCCCGGTTGAGGAAAGTGACCAGATTATGCTGGTGACTGACGGTGGCCAGCTTATTCGATGCCCGGTTCACGGCATTTCCCAACTTGGCCGCAGCACGCAAGGCGTGACGGTCTTCAACACCGCAGACGATGAAAAGGTTGTGTCTGTGGAACGCGTGAGTGATGATAGCGACGACGACGACGACAATGAACCCGATGGTGATGATGACACCGGTGCGGGCGATACGTCTGAAAATAAGCCGCAAGATGAAAACGATGCCGGCAATCAGGACAGCGATACCTAGAGCGCGAGTTTAAAACATGTCAATTGAATTGTATCTGGCTTTCCTGGCAGCAGTCGTTCTTCTCGGTTTAACACCTGGTCCATTGTGGGCGTTGCTCACGTCCACCAGCATATCACGCGGCACCCAGGCTGGCTTGCGTACGGTTGCCGGCAGCATGTTGGGTCTGGCCCTGCTTGCAGGATGCGTGGTTTTGGGATTGACGTCGATTGTCCGGTTCATGGCCGACTGGTTTGATTGGATTAAAATAGCCGGTGCCCTATATCTTATCTGGCTAGGCTATACAAAATTACGCTTTTCAGGCACCGCTAATGCGGTTGAAGAACCGGTTGATAACCGCCAACGTTTTTTCACTCAGGGCTTTATTGTATCGATCGCCAACCCCAAAGTGTTGTTATTTCTTGCAGCTTTTTTACCGCAGTTTATAAGTCCTGCATACGACGTGCAAACGCAATTGCTTGTCTATGGGGCGAGTTTTGTTGCCGCCATCGCTGTTGTTGATTTGTGTTACGTCTTGGCGTTGGGAAAACTCAAAACTGTACTTTCCGAACGAAAGCTCAGCCTGTTTGACAAGGTGAGCGGTGCCGCTTTGATGTGTGGCGGGGTTTGGCTGTTATTTGCCCGGCGGCAATGAATTGTTGTTTTTCCTCAAAAAATTTGGCAAACGGATGTTATGAGCACAATAGCACTTTATCCCGGCAGTTTTGACCCTGTGACCTTCGGGCATCTGGATATAATCAAGCGGGCAGCCCGGCTGTTTGATCAAGTCGTTGTCGCTGTCGGCTCTCACCACACAAAAACCGTATTATTGCCATTGGATCAGCGCCTTTATTTGCTTGAAGTTGAGGTCAACGCTTTGAACCTAAACAATGTGCGGTTTTCAACCTTTGATGGTCTTGTGGTCGATGCCGCCCGTAATGAAGGCGCTGTTGCGATTGTCCGGGGGTTAAGAAACACCACCGATTTTGATTATGAAGTTCAAATGGCAGCAATGAATGGTGCCTTGGCGCAGCAGGTCGAAACGGTATTTTTGGCGGCTTCGCCAGCAACGAATTTCATCGCTTCTTCCCTGGTCAAGCAAATTGCACGGATGGGCGGAGACATTTCCGCCTTTGTCCCCGAAACAACTTCAGGTGCAATTGGTGAATTGCTTAAAAAGTAGAGTTTATAGGCGATTGAAAATTTTTATTAAGAATTTAAATCAGTTATTTGGAGAAATTTTGAATATGAAAAAGTTTGGAAAACTATCCTTGCTGCTGTTTGCGGGTGTTTTTTTGCTCACCGCATCATTCGAAGCTCAAGCAAGCAGTAGGGAAAACACGCTGTATCTCGACCTGAAAGACGGCCGGGTCGTCATTAAGTTGCGCCCCGATCTAGCTCCTAAACATGTAGCCCGAATAAAAAAACTCACCCGCGAAGGTTTTTATGATGGCATAGTTTTTCACCGCGTCATTGACAAGTTCATGGCCCAGACCGGTGATCCCACAGGAACCGGTACCGGCGGGTCGAAATATCCTGATTTACCGGCCGAATTCAGCCAGGCGCCTTATGTCCGGGGGACTTTGGGAATGGCCCGGTCTTCCAATCCTAATAGTGCCAACAGCCAGTTTTTTATAACTTTTCATAGCGCTGATTTTCTTGATGGCAAATACACAGTCTGGGGTAAAGTTGTTGAGGGTATGGAGTTTGTCGACATGATTAAACGTGGGGAACCACCTCGAAACCCCGACAAAATTATCAAAATGCAAGTCGCAGAAGACGTGAAATAGAGATTTAACAATCGGTTTGGAGAAACCTTATGAGTGATCATAAAGATCCTGAAAATACACTAATTTTAGAACTTGCAGCCGGCAAGGTGGTCATCGAGCTTTATACAGATTCAGCGCCAAATCATTGCGCCCGTATCAAGGAATTGGCGCGTGAGGAATTTTATGATGGCATCGTCTTTCACCGGGTCATCGACGGGTTCATGGCCCAGACCGGCGATCCGACCGGCACCGGCATGGGGGGCTCGGGTCAAAACCTTGCCGCCGAATTCAACGACCGGCCGCATGTGCGTGGTGTAACCTCGATGGCACGTTCACAAATGCCCAACAGCGCGGATAGTCAGTTTTTTATCTGTTTTGATGATGCCAGATTTCTTGATGGCCAGTATACCGCCTGGGGTGAAGTGGTTGAGGGAATGGAGCACGTGGACACCATCAAAAGGGGTGAGCCGGTTGATAATCCAGATCACATAGTATCCTTGCGCGTTGCAGCTGATCTATAACAACTTTTGCGTCCTGTCATGCAGGTCGGCCAGCTTTGGGTCTGAACATGCGTGTCGATGAGTTTGATTTCGATTTACCGGATGAACATATTGCCTTGCGCCCGCTGGTTCGGCGCGAGGCAGCGAAGCTTTTGCACGTCAGCCCCCAAGATAAAAACTCTCTCCGGGATCATCAGATAAGCGAATTGTCTTGCCTTCTAAGACCTGGGGATGCGCTGGTTTTCAATGACACTAAAGTAATTCCAGCGCGTCTTTACGGCCGCCGCGTAGGCCGTGGCGGTACAACGCCGAAAATAGAAGTCTCCCTGCATCAACGCCGCTCTGATAACAGTTGGCTGGCTTTTGCCAAACCGGGTCGCAAATTGCGCATTGGCGATGAACTGCAGTTTGGCGCTGCCGGTGATGCCTGTTATGCAGGCACGTTGAACGCTCAAGTCGGCAACAAAGGCGAAGGCGGCGAGATTTCGCTGGAATTTGAACTAACCGGCTCCTTTCTTGATGAAGCAATCGCCAAACATGGTGTCATGCCGCTGCCGCCTTATATTGCTAAACAGCGCGCGCCCGACGCCCGCGATGAGCGCGACTACCAAACTATTTTCGCCAGAAACGACGGCGCCGTTGCCGCGCCAACCGCTGGCCTTCACTTTACCGAAGAGATAGTTCAATCTTTAAAGGCACGGGAAATCAGCAGTCATTTTTTAACCCTGCATGTTGGCGCAGGTACGTTTTTGCCGGTTAAGGTGGAAGATACGGCCAACCATGCCATGCATAGTGAATGGGGGGAGATTTCACCGGCCACGGCTTCAGCCCTTAATCAGGTAAAAGCACAGGGCAATCGGATAATTTGTGTCGGCACCACCACGTTGAGGATGATAGAAACCGCTGCATTACCCGATGGAACCCTGAAGCCGTCCACAGGTTTGACGGATATTTTTATAACACCGGGTTATAAGTTTAAAGCGGTTGACGGCCTTATCACGAATTTTCACCTGCCACGCTCAACTCTTTTTATGCTGGTATCGGCTTTTTCCGGACTAGAGCGGATGCAAAAGGCCTATGCCCATGCTGTCGCCAATGACTATCGGTTTTACAGTTATGGCGATGCCTGTTTCCTGGAGCGGTAATAAATATGACCGGCGATGAAAATAAAACCGACTTCGCTTATGAGCTTATCGCAAGCGACGGTTCGGCACGGTGCGGCAGCATTACGACGGCTCATGGACAAATTAAT
>JAJFHR010000192.1 GCA_021775515.1 Hyphomicrobiales bacterium
GGAATGATCACCGAATGCCAGTTTAAACCACTCGCGCCCGGCAACACTTCTTGGGTTATTTTGGCTGCGTTTTATGCCGAGGAGGATTTGCCTGCGGATGCGCTCGACCGGGTCTTTGTCAAAACGCGGCTTGGTCAGCGCCAATTTGAGCAACTCAAACGCCTGGTCCTTGTTGCGCGAGAGCGTTTGAAACTCGCCAAAAAAATTATCCTTGCCGGCACTGAAGCTCATTCTGATGGCCAAATCTTCAAGTTTGGTTTGAAATGCCTGAGAATCGAGCTGCCCAGCACCTTCATCAAGCAGAGCTGACATCATATTGGCCAAGCCGGCTTTTTCAGCCGTGTCGTTGGCTGATCCGCCGGAAAAAGCGAATTTTATTGAGATCAAAGGAAGTGAATTGTCTTGAACCAGCCAGGCATTTATCCCGCCCGGGCTTTTTATTTCCTGAATTTTCATTGCCGCATGCGAGGCTCCGGTGAAGGCTACTAAAAATAGAAAGGATGCTACCAGCGCTGACACCCATTTTGGTTTTCTCAAGGTCTGTTTGGTGCTCACGATGCTGTTCCCTTCTTGTCCGCCTTCAAGAGAATGCCGGTGGCAGCTACATCTGATTTGAGGTATTTTTTCGCCACCTGATTAACCTGTTCAAGTGTGGTTTTTTCAATCCGCTCAGGCCATTCAACGACATCTTCAACGGTTTGACCGGTGGTCAAAGCCACGCCGAAAATACGAGCAAGATGGGTTTGGCTGTCCTGGGCATAAACCGCCTGGGCAATCAGGGTATTTTTCGCCCGCTCTATTTCTTGCTTGGAAATACCATTAGTCAAAACATCTGCGATCACCTCATCTATGGCGCGCTCGATATTCTCGATCTTCTGGCCTGGTAGGGCACTGCCGTAAACCGCAATTTTTCCGTTATCGAGATTGTTGGAATCATACCAGGCGCCCGCTCCTGCAGCCATTTTTTTGTCCAACACCAATGAGCGATGAAGGCGACTGGTTGCGCCGCCACCAATGATTTGCACCAATAAGTCCAATGCTTCGGCTTCTCCCGGCGCGGCTTTGGAATAACTTGGAGCAAGAAAGAACCTGCGAATGCTGGCGCTGGAAACACGCGGGTCTTTAAGTGTTACGCGGCGTTCGGTTTGCGGCACAGGTTCCACCATGCGCTGGCGTTCACCTATCTCCGGCACTGCCGGGATTGAGCCGTAATATTTTTCTGCCAAAGGTTTTAATTTTTCAGCCGTTATGTCTCCGGCAACAATTAAAATGGCGTTATTTGGGGCATAGTGGCGCTTGTAAAATTCGATAGCCGTCTTGGAATTTAGGGCGGCTATGTCCCGGGGCCAGCCGATAACGGGCGTGCCGTATGGGTGGGCTAGGTAGAATACGGCATTCAACTGCTCACCCAACCGGCCCTCCGGGCGGTTTTCAACGCGCGAACGGCGCTCTTCTTTTATGACCTCAAGCTCGGGGCGCACGATTTTCTCGGTAAGCACCAGATTGCGCATACGATCTGCTTCCATTTCCATCATGAGAGGCAGCCTGTCGACTGCTACCCGCTGAAAATAAGCCGTATAATCCTGAGAGGTGAAAGCGTTATCCTGGCCGCCGTTTCTTGCGACAATTTTTGAAAATTCTCCAGGGGCCAGATTTTTTGTTCCCTTAAACATAAGGTGCTCGAGAAAATGAGCATTGCCGGATTGGCCAGGGTCTTCATCGGCAGCACCGACACGATACCAGACCATGTGGGTTACCACCGGCGCACGACGATCAGGAATGACCACCACCTGCATGCCGTTTTTGAGTACAAATGTTTCCAGGCCCTCGCGCTTTATTTTAGCTGACGCCTGCATCGTCGACATAAATACGGCCACGGCGGTTAAAACCGCCATGAAAGCGATGAGCGTCCATTTGTGTAATTCATTGCTCTGATCCTGAACGGTGTGGCTGCGGGTGATTTTTTTTTCGCGTGGCTTATTTTCATACATCGCGTCCTGATATCCTCCTGGCATATGGAAACCGGTTTGGGCAAACTGGATAGACCCCACTCACGGTTCAATGATAAATAAGTGTCTAAATTGTGAAAGCAAGACCAAACATACCGATTTGAGCAGATGTCACGCGGGTTTGATCCTTAAAACACCTTCATCAGCTCCCCAGATTTGGCTGGAGCAGGTAAAAATGCACACCAACTGCCTTCCAGGATATTGATAAAATCTTCCGTTGAACGCCAACGAAGTTATCCTAAAGCGTGTCTCCTTTTTTCGGATTCGTTTGACACGCTTTAACCTTTTGTTTTTGCGCGTGTCTTTATCGCAAAACCGGTGCCCACTTTTGCGAGACACGCTTTAGCTCAGCCGATTGACAGAAAATGCCGCTTGATCAATCGCTCTATCAGAAAATCTTGTCCACCAACCATCTGAAGCCGGACTTACCGGTCTTTTTGGTTTTCTTTTCTTCTTCAAGCTTCTTTTGCAGATCCTCGGGATCTTCCGCGGTCGCCCCCTCAACATCTCTGGAAGCCACTTCCAAATCTGTAGGCGCAACTTCAGTGCCCGGCAACTCCTCATCGCCAGGGACGTCATTTCTCGCTGCCTCAGAAGGCGGGCGCAAATCAAAATCAGGCGGGATGGCCAACGAACGGCTTTCCTCGACCAGAAACTCATTGGGTCCCGGATTGTCAAAAATATTGGAACAGCCGCTCACCAGAAGACCTGCCACGCTTGCTATACAAATTATACGCAAATTCAGTTTGGTCATTTACCGTAATTTTCCGTTCACGCGTTTATTCATTGGGAGCCTTATTAAACAATGAATCATATATCAGCAAGCCCGCTCCAGCAACTACCCAAATATCGGCAACGTTAAAGACGTACCAGTAAAAGCCACGAAAATGAAAGCTGAAAAAGTCCGCCACAGCGCCATATTGTATCCTGTCGATAACATTTCCCAAAGCGCCGCCCAAAATAAGCCCGATAGCAGCGGCAATCAAAAAGCTCCGCACCCGCATCAGCCAAACCACTAAAAAACCGGCGATTAAAAGAGTTATTCCGATTAAGAAATAACGCCCAATCACGGTTTCCTGCTGAAAAAGGCCATAACTAACGCCCTTATTCCAAATCAGTGTGAGGTCAAAAAAAGGCGTAATCGTGACGATACCGCGGCTGTCGATGTCATAAATTTTCAACAACCACCACTTTGACACCTCGTTAATGCCCAGGGCCAACGCTGCAATCACAAAACCCGCTCTAGACCAGACACTCCAGGATAATTGAAGGCGCATAGGATTGATCATTTCCTACTGATTTTTGGATTGATCAAAATGACGCACGGCCTCTGCATCCCGCAGCGACAAATCCGGATAGTCAGGGTCTGTGCCGACCTCGGGTAAAATTTTCCAGGAACGTTGGCATTTACGCCCCTGAGCCAGTGCGGGAACAACGCTGATGCCCGATGTATTGTCCTGCCTGAAGGCATGAGCCGGACCTTCGCCCTCACGCAGCATCGCCTGGCTGGTGATCGAAATTTCAGCCAAATCTATATCGGCCATGGCCTCAACATAAGACTTGTCGGTAACAAAAACCTCAGGAGCTGCTTCAAGGCTTGAACCGATGCGTTTTTCGCGCCGTTCAATTTCTAACGCGCCGGTAACAACAGAACGAAGATCCCGAACCTTCTGCCATTTTTGCGCCAATTCGTCATCCCGCCATGCTTCAGGCAGCTTGTTGAAAAGTTTGAGATGAACCGAATCGTTTTCATCGGGAAACCGGGTCTGCCAAACTTCTTCCATAGTGTAACATAACATCGGTGCCAGCCATTTGACGATCGAATGAAATAGATGATCCATCACAGTGCGGCAGGCGCGCCGCCGGTTGGAGGTTGGCAAATCGCAATATAGCGTATCCTTGCGGATATCGAAGTAGAAGGCCGAGAGATCCAGGTTCATGAAATTTAAAAGCGTAGAGGTGCCGCGCTTGAAATCGAAACTGCTGTAGGCCTCATGCACACGCTGATCCAACCCGACCAGGCAGTGCAGAATATATCGCTCGAGCTCGGGCATTTCGGTAACGTCAACTATCTCGCTGTCGTCAAATCCTTCCAAAGCACCGATCATGTATCGCAGCGTATTTCTCAGTTTGCGATAAGCATCGACGTTGCTTTTTAGGATTTCCGGACCAATGCGCTGATCTTCCACATAATCGGTCGACATTACCCACAAGCGCAAAATATCAGCCCCAGATTGTTTGATAACTTCTTGGGGTAATACCTGGTTGTTGAGGGATTTCGACATTTTGCGGCCATCCTCGGCCATGGTAAATCCATGGGTCAGGACAATATCATAGGGGGCATTCCCGCGTGTGCCGCAACTCTCCAGCAGCGAGGAATGAAACCAGCCACGATGTTGATCCGTGCCCTCAAGGTACATGACCCGGTCGGGACCGCCATCGCGTGCATTGTCGGTTCTAAGATCTTCGCGTTGTTCCAGGCAAAATGCATGAGTTGACCCGGAATCGAACCAAACATCGAGAATGTCGCCGACCTGCAGCCATTTGTCCTGATTGCTCACACCTTCCAGGAAACGTTCACTGGCGCCGTCTGCAAACCAGGCATCGGCACCTTCCGTTTTGAAAGCCTCAACAATCCGGGCGTTCACTTTTTCATCTCTCAGGATGTTGCCGTCTTCATCAGCAAACACCGTGATTGGCACCCCCCAGGCGCGTTGACGCGACAACACCCAATCGGGCCGGGTTTCAATCATGCCACGCAGGCGGACCTGACCTGATTTGGGTACGAAGCGGGTGTTATCAATCGCCTGAAGAGCGCGTGAGCGCAGGGTATCGCCCTGGCCGTCGATATCTTCGTCCATATAAACAAACCATTGCGGTGTGTTGCGGAAGAGGATTGGCTTTTTCGAGCGCCAGGAATGGGGATAATCATGTTTCAGCCTGCCGCGGGCAAACAGCTTGTTATGCTCAATCAGAGCCGTGATTACGGCTTGATTGGCCTTACCCTTTTTACCCTTGTCATCGATGATGCGTTCGCCTTCGAACCCTGGCGCCTCTGCGGTAAAGGCACCGTCATCTCCGACGGTGAACGGTATCGCTGCGGAAATTCCCAGAGTGTTGAGTAATTTTGTGTTGGCCATCCAGATTTCAAAATCATCCCGGCCATGGCTGGGCGCGGTGTGGACAAAGCCGGTTCCAGCCTCATCGGTGACGTGATCGCCTTTGAGGAGCGGGACATTGTATTCGTAACCGCCGCCCATGCCTTTCAACGGATGAGCACAGATTATCTTGGCCAGTTCACCACCGGTCACATCGGCTAGGCGATTAAACGTTACTTTGGCTTTTTCAGCGCTTTCCTCGGCCAAAGCATCGGCAAATATTAGCTTTTCGCCCGGTTGCGGACCAAAGTCATTTTCGGCGCTGGCAATTTCGAAAAGCCCGTAGGAAATGCGATCGGAATAACAAATTGCCCGGTTACCAGGGATGGTCCACGGTGTGGTTGTCCAGATGACAACTGAAACATTTTCAGAAGCCCAAGTATTAATTTGCGTATGAGTACTATTAAGAGCTTCCCCACCGGTTACTATCATTCTCACAGGAAATTTCACCCAAATCGTATCACTCTCATAAGGGTGATACTCAATTTCAGCTTCAGCCAGGGCGGTACGTTCAACCACCGACCACATGATCGGCTTTGAGCCGCGATAAAGCTGTCCCGACATGGCGAATTTCATCAGCTCTTCGGCAATGATAGCTTCCGCCTCATAACTCATTGTTAAATAAGGGTTTTCAAAATCTCCGATTACTCCCAGACGTTGGAATTCCTCGGCCTGCACGCCGACCCAATGCTGAGCGAATTCACGACATTCACGGCGAAATTCATTGATCGGCACATCATCCTTGTTTTTGCCTTTGGCGCGATATTGCTCCTCAATTTTCCATTCAATCGGCAGGCCATGACAATCCCAACCGGGAACGTAGTTTGAATCTTTGCCCATCATCTGCTGCGAACGTGTGACAACATCTTTCAATATTTTATTCAGCGCATGACCGATATGCAGATTTCCGTTGGCATAGGGCGGGCCATCATGGAGGATAAACTTGGTCGATCCTTTCGAGGCTTCACGCAAACGCTTATAAAGGCCGAGCTTATTCCAGTGAGCGAGAATTTCCGGCTCCTTTTTAGGCAGGCCGGCGCGCATGGGAAAATCTGTCTTGGGCAGGAAGAGCGTCTCGCGATAATCGCGCGGCTCAGTGGTTTGATGCGTTTCTGTCATCTTCAATCAAATCTGTTTGGCTTGATAAGGCGTCGTGAAATAATTGGCTATGTTCATATAACGATAGGCTCGTTGTAACAATGCCAATATTAACATTCAATTTACTATTATTTGCCGGCGATGGCTCCAAGCTCGAATTTCGACATGGGATCGCCGCTAACCCTCATGTCGGCCAGAATTTTGCGGGCTATGGAGGCATCTTCATCCATGCGTTGAACCAGTTCATCCGGGGTTTCAAAAGTTGCATCGGGGCGAATGAAGGCAATAAACTCGACATTCAGGTTCTTGCCATACAAATCATCTGCAAAGTCAAACAGATGAACTTCAACGACAATGCCCTCCTTGTTGAAGGTCGGGCGATCGCCAATATAGGCGACACCGTCGCGGCTTTTTTCTTCACCCTCGATTGTTATGCGGACGGCATATATGCCCAGATGCGGCCAGCCGCCCTGATTGATCGAGAGGTTGGCAGTGGGGTATCTAATCGTGCGCCCGAATTTATCGCCTTCAACAACCAGGCCGGATAATTGCCACCAATATCCCAGCAATTCAGCAGCGGCAGGCATATTTCCCTGCCTTAATTTTTCGCGGATCACACTTGAGGAATAAGGTTCATTCTCATGATCTTTTTTGGCCATCAAAACAGGATTGATAACTGTTACTGCGAAATTATATTCCGCTCCCATCTGCTGTAAAAAAGGCACGTCACCCTGGCGTTTATGACCGAAGCAAAAATCATAACCACATACGATGTGCGAGATACCATGCTGGCGCACGAGAATTTTTTCTACAAACTCGCGCGCGGTCATCGCCGCCAAATCGCTGTTAAATGTTAATACCGACAATAGATCCAGGCCGAGCGCCTGCATCAGCCGGGCTTTAACTGCAAGTGGAGTGAGACGAAAAACCGGCTCAGCCGGTCTGAAATAAGTTCGCGGGTGAGGCTCGAAGGTGATGGCTCCGAAGGGTTGATTTGTGGCCCGGGCAATTTGTGCCGTTTGTTTCAAAACCGCCTGATGACCAAGGTGTACTCCGTCGAAATTGCCAATCGCCAGCACTGCTGCGCGATCGCCATCTTTCAGACAACAACCATTTTGGATAATATTCATCGAGACAGCGGCAACTCAATATCAGGCTAAAGGGAAATCAGTTTCATCGCGGGTTGTACCACCTGTGGCCGCGGCAAACCAGTTCCACATTTCTAATTTTCAACAGATCAAAGGCTTTTCAACCGGCTATCGGCGTCGAGGCACCAGGATGAGTGCTTCTCCTTCAATTACTACGGTTTCTCCGACTACGCATTGGCAGCACAAGGTCGCGCGCGCCGTCTTAGGGTCAAACGCCATAATTTCGACGATTGTCTCAACTACATCATCAAGAAATACCGGCGCAATAAAATTAATGGATTGCGAGACATAGACAGACCCAATTCCCGGAAGCCGGGTTCCGATGACCGTTGATATAAAACTGGCGGATAACATGCCGTGGGCGATACGCCGGCCGAAACGTGTGGCAGCAGCATATTCCTCATCAAGGTGGATCGGATTATAATCGCCGGATAATTCGGCAAACGATTGTATATCCTGCGAACGAACAATTCGGGTCAGACTTGCCGTCATTCCCACGGAAATCGTCTCGCAGCAAAATGTTTCAATTTCCATAACCATTCACCGTCAAAACATCTGGTTAGAATAATTTGCAAACGCATTTTTATAGTGCACCGCACAATAAAACAAATGGTAAATAAATGGAATTCTCGAAATGGTGCAACTGTAAAGAGCATCGCGTTAACTCTATGTTTAACAGGTTGCGTTAAGGTGGCTTTATGGGTCGATAGAAATTATCGGGTGGGGTGATGCGGTTCACGCATTTATACAGTTTTACTACTCTATCAGAAAATTTATATGCAGACCGTAGCTGGGAAAGCTTCGCGCCCTTTGGGTATGAGATGACTGTGATTTAAGTAATATGGAGTTTTAATTATGGCGCTAGATGTGACCATGCCCATTTTGGTGGTAGACGATTACAAAACAATGATCCGTATCATTCGTAACCTACTGAAACAACTCGGGTTTGATAACGTTGATGACGCATCCGATGGTGTCGAAGCACTGTCAAAATTACGTCAGAAACAGTATGGATTGGTTATTTCCGACTGGAACATGGAACCCATGACCGGATATGAACTTTTGAAGGAAGTGCGCAATGACGATGCGCTTAACAGAACACCCTTCATAATGGTTACGGCAGAATCCAAAACGGAAAATGTTATTGCTGCCAAAAAAGCCGGTGTGAACAACTACATCGTCAAGCCATTTAATGCTCAGACTTTGAAGGGCAAACTTAACGCGGTGTTTGGCGAATAATTTCAAGATTCGCGACGTAAACAGTTGGGCGCGAGG
>JAJFHR010000193.1 GCA_021775515.1 Hyphomicrobiales bacterium
CGAGTTATATCAGCAAATTCATCAAGGTTGTCTGCCCGTGGCGCCGGTAAAATGAGCGGGATATTTTTTGTGCGGATAATGTGATCAGGAGTTACAACACCCCTGGCACCATAACTTTCAAGCTCGCTGCCATTAACAAAATTCAAGATTGCCTCATTGCTGCGGAAATCGAGCACCACGCGCTTGGGATCACTTCCTTCTTGCGGTGCAGGAAGCGCGCAGGCGCCGCGAATGATCGGCGCAACATCGGCAATATCCGCCACCTGGTCCGGCAAATTGATAGCGGCAAAAACAACTCGGTTTTTCTGATCCAACCGTGCCTGCGCCAGGCTCACCATGTCGATCATGCGCTCGTAGGCTTCCCGGGCCGTCGCACCGAAAGTAAAAATTCCGTGCTTCAATAAAATCAAGCCTTCAACATGAGGGTCGCGCTCATAAACTTCAGCAGCTGCTTTGGCGAGCAAAAATCCGGGCATGATATACGGTACATACCCCATTTTTTCGCCATAGACCTCACGGGCCAAAGCCTCGCCATTTGGCTGATCAATTAGACTGAGCACGGCGGTTGAATGAGTATGATCGACAAATTTATGCGGCAAAAAAGCGTGAAGAAGGGTTTCAACTGACGGATTGGGCGATTTTGCATCGAGCAAATTACCACGTTGAAAGTTGACCATATCTTCATCACCCAAGGCTTCCAGATGCCGGGCCTTGAGCAAAGGATTAAGGCGCACCGCTGGCAGTCCAGCCGGCTCGATATCGCCCATATCCCAGCCACTTCCCTTGACGCACAAAACATCCGTCGTCTCGCCCAGCACATCTGCCATCGCGGTTTTAACCGAGGTATTGCCACCGCCGTGCAAAACCAGCTTTGGGTCTTGACCCAGCAACCGGGTGGTATAGACCCGCAAGGCCAGGTCCTCCGGCACACCGTCATCGCCATACTGCGCAACCATTTCCCGCGCCTGGGCGTCAGACCATTTGCTCAACATTAATGTCAGTCCTTTGACTGTTTTTCCGGATAAAGTCCCGCCAGCCCGCTGCTGCTGGCCTCACAAATCCCGCGCTCGGTGATCAGACCCGTAACCATGCGGGCAGGTGTTACATCAAAAGCATAATTACCAGCCGGACTTCCCGGCGCGGAAATATCAATTGTGGCAATTTCGCCGCTCGCCAGCCGCCCGGTCATCCGGGTGACTTCATCACCATCGCGCTGTTCAATCGGAATGTCTTTCACGCCATCCTTTATCGACCAGTCAATGGTCGAATGCGGCAACGCCACATAAAACGGCACATCGTTGTCCAGCGCCGCCAGCGCTTTTAAATAAGTGCCGATCTTGTTGGCAACATCGCCGTTTGACGCTGTACGGTCGGTGCCGACGATGCACAGATCGACCATGCCATTTTGCATCAGATGACCACCTACATTATCGGCGATAATTGTATGGGGCACCCCATGGCTGCCCAACTCCCAGGCGGTCAGCGCCGCACCTTGGTTGCGCGGCCGGGTTTCATCAACCCAGACATGAACCTTCAACCCGGCATTATGTGCATGATAAATCGGCGAGAGCGCCGTTCCCCAATCAACTGTTGCCAACCATCCAGCATTACAATGAGTGAGGATATTAATCGTTTCGCCCGGTTTGCGGCTGGCGGCATCCTGAATGAGCACCAATCCGTTTTTACCAATCCGGCGGCAGGTTTCAACATCATCATTACTAATTTTAGCCGCCAGTTCATAGCCGATGTCGACCCGGGCCTCGGGCGCAAGGTCTATCAATCCGGCCTTCATCTGCGCCAAGGCCCAGTTGAGGTTGATCGCCGTTGGCCGGGTCGCCGCAAGCATGTTGCAGGCTTTCTCCAACGCTTCGTCAGAACTATTCGCGCGCAGCGCCAAACATACTCCATAGGCAGCCGTCGCGCCGATCAGTGGTGCCCCGCGCACCAGCATATCCTTGATAGCCACAGCAGCATCTTCGACCGACTTAAGATTGGCGATGACAAATTCATGGGGCAGTTTGGTCTGATCAATAATATCGACCGACCAGCCATCATCATTGAGCCAAATTGTACGAAAATCTGCTTGTCCGACTTTCATAGACGACCTCTGTTTTATCGATTTTCCGAATTTCGTCCCGGATTACTCACCATCAAATGCGCATAAAACGTGCACCGGAATGTCCCTGTCCTCGAGCTTGCCAGCGCCGCCCAATTCCGGCAAATCGACCAGAAAGCCAGCACTAACCACCATACCGCCGGCCCTATCGATCAGGGTTGCAGCGGCCAGGGCTGTCCCGCCGGTTGCAATAAGGTCATCTATCAGCAAAACCCGGGCCCCCGCGCCAATGGCATCCTCATGAATTTCCAACCGGTCCATGCCGTACTCAAGTTCATAATCTTCGCCGATCGTCTTCCATGGCAGTTTTCCCTGTTTTCTGACCGGGATAAAACCCGTTCCAAGCCGTTGGGCGATGGCTCCACCGATTATAAATCCGCGCGCCTCAATCCCGGCGACAATGTCAATATTCTGCGGCACATAATGCGAAACCAACGCCTCGACCGATGCCGATAAACCTTCGGGATGACTGATAAGCGTGGTGATATCCCGGAACATAATACCCGGCTTTGGATAATCAGGAATGGTTCTGATAAATTGGGTGAAGTCCATGAGTAATCTTCCTAATGCATCATTTTGGCAGGTTTAAAAACTAGGGCGCGATTAATACCCGACCGGCTACAGCATCCAGTTTTGCGACTATAGCAGGATCGCGCGCTTCCGGCGCAGTAATTAAAGCAACTTCCAGTGCCTTATCGGAGCCTATTGAACACGGCGGGTGTTCATGCGGAAACTCGCCGGCAAACCGGCTGAGCATGCGGGCGGCTTTTTCTGCATTGCCCATTAACACCTTTATAATATCGGCAACCTCGACTTGATCATGGTCTTCATGCCAACAATCAAAATCCGTCACCATAGCGCAGGTGGCATAACAAAGTTCAGCTTCACGCGCAAGTTTGGCCTCGGGCATATTGGTCATGCCGATAACGTCACATCCCCATGATTTATATAGCAAAGATTCAGCCAACGATGAAAACTGAGGGCCTTCCATCGCCAGATACGTGCCATTCCTGCGATAGGCAATCTGCTCAGCCTTGGCCGCCTCTTCAAGCCGATCCACCAGGCCGGGGCTCACCGGGTGGGCCATTGAAACATGGGCAACACAACCGGCACCAAAAAAGCTCTTCTGCCGGTCAAATGTACGGTCAATGAACTGGTCAACAAATACGAAGGTTCCCGGCGGCAGGTCCTCACGAAAAGATCCGCAGGCAGAAACAGAAACAAGGTCGGTAACACCGCAACGCTTCAGCGCATCGATATTGGCGCGGTAATTTATGTCGGTTGGCGATAGTTTATGACCGCGGCCGTGGCGCGGCAAAAACACCATTTCCAGACCGTTGATCGTGCCAAATCGCAATTCGTCCGAGGGCTTACCCCACGGGCTTTCCACGCGCCGCCACTCAGCATTTTCCAGACCGGGCAGATCATAAACTCCGCTCCCGCCGATGATACCTAAAACCGTTTTTGTCACGGAATTTTTCACCCTGTTATTTTACTACCCCAGGCCGCATAAATCTTTGCCGGCGATTATTACGGACAGAGGCCAGTTTATTGATCTGCGGCACGGATGCAAAGAGTTTGTCCCGATCAATTGATAAAATTCTGTTTCTGTTACAAAAAAAGCCTCATGCACTTGTGCAGAGGCTTTTTTCTAATATTTTTGTGACCGGTTAGTGTTTGATACGCGACCACAATTTTTTGTTGGCAGCGTACATCAGCCCGGCAAGAATAATCAGATAAATGAGCACCTTGAAGCCGAGAGATTTGCGTTCTTCAAGCTTGGGCTCGGCCGCCCAGGCTAAAAACATCACCACATCCTTGGACAGGTTTTCAACACTTGGTTTGGTGCCGTCAGTATATTCCACCGCTTCTTCAGACAACGGCGGCGCCATGGCAATCTGATGGCCGGTGAAATAGGGATTATAATTCATACCCTCACCCAATTCCACACCGGCGGGAGGATTTTCCTCATATCCAGTCAACAGCGAATAAAGATAATTCGGCCCGTCCTTGCGCGCTTTAACAATAAGTGAGAGATCTGGTGGCAAGGCACCGCCGTTAGACGCCCGGGCAGCTTCTTCGTTGGGGAACGGCGAAACGAACCTGTCACTGGGCAGACCGGCGCGCTCGAACATTTCACCTTCATCATTGGGGCCGTCCTGCACGTCAAATTCGGCGGCAAGCGCCTTTACCTGCTCTAGCGTAAATTCCGGGCCGCCAGGTTGTGAGAGATTTCTGTAGGACAGCAGGTTCATCGAATGGCAGGAAGCGCACACTTCTTTGTAGACGCGATATCCGCGCTGAAGCGACCCACGATCATAGGTTCCAAAAATTCCTTCAAATGACCAGTCGAGCTTTTTGTTTGCCGGACCCTCAGCTTCAACTGCTGCAACTGGGGTCAGGTTAATAGCGGCCAGGGCAGCTAACGCCAGAGCGGTTACAGCAATTTTCGAGCGAAACATAGTCTTGTTAATCCGTTTCATTGACTTTACCCCATCAACCCTTCGTTTCCGGCGCCGTTACCGCTTCCGCCGGTGCACCGCCGCCGCCAGGATCATCCCCGTTTTTGTCGAGAACAGCCTTGGCAATGCTCTCGGGCAATTTTTTCGGCTTTTCGATAAGGCCGAGAATCGGCATTATGATGAGGAAGTGGGCGAAGTAATAAGCGGTTAAAATTCGTGCTGCCAGAATATAACCTCCCTCAGCGGGTTTACCGCCGAGATATCCCAGGCCGATGCTGACGGCCACAAAGATGAAAAAGAATTGCTTATAAAGCGGCCGGAATGTCGCCGATTTAACCTTTGATGTATCCAGCCATGGCAGGATAAACAAAACACCGATCGATGCGAACATTAAGAGCACACCGCCGAGTTTGTCCGGCACGGCACGCAAAATGGCGTAGAACGGCAGGAAGTACCATTCGGGCACGATGTGGGCCGGTGTCACCAGCGGGTTGGCTTTGATGTAATTGTCGACTTCGCCCAAAAAGTTAGGGGCAAAAAATACAAACCACAAAAACAGGATCATAAAGACGACAATCGCAAAACTGTCCTTGAGCGTATAATAGGGATGGAACGGTACGGTATCGTCTTTAACCGACTTAACCTCAACTCCGGTCGGGTTTGCATTGCCGGGCACATGCAGCGCCCAGACATGGAGACCGACCAGGCCGACCAAAATGAACGGCGTGAGATAGTGCAGGCTGAAAAACCTGTTCAATGTCGGATTGCCAACCACAAATCCGCCGCGCAACCATTCTACGATTGGATCACCAACGATGGGAAAGGCCGAGAAGAAATTGGTAATAACCGTCGCTCCCCAAAAGCTCATTTGCCCCCACGGCAACAGATAACCCATGAAGGCGGTTGCCATCATCACCAGATAGATAATCACGCCGATTATCCAGAGCAATTCACGCGGCTGCTTGTAGGATCCGTAATAAAGCCCGCGGAAGATGTGGATATAAACCGCCAGGAAGAACATCGATGCCCCGTTGGCATGGGCATAGCGCAACAGCCAGCCGTAGTTGACATCGCGCATGATTTTTTCGACGCTTTCGAAGGCAAAATCCACATGCGGGGTATATTGCATCGCCAGGACAATGCCGGTGATAATCTGCAACACCAGAAATGTCGCCAGAATTCCGCCAAAGGTCCACCAGTAATTCAGGTTTTTTGGCGTCGGAAAATTCAGCATGGTATCGTGAACCAGCCCCATCACGGGTAACCGGCTCTCAAACCATTTTCCAACAGCGCTGGTGGGCTGATAAGTTGATTGTCCGCTCATGTCAGCCCCCTAGCCGATTCTAATTTTGGTTTCTTCAAGATATTCAATCGGCGGCACTACCAGATTGAGCGGCGCCGGGCCTTTTCTGATACGGCCCGCCGTATCATAGTGAGATCCGTGGCAGGGGCAAAACCAGCCGTTGTAATCACCACGTTCATCACCCAGCTTCTGCCCTTTGGGAATGCAGCCAAGGTGGGTACAAACCCCAACCATGATCAGCCACTCCGGTTTTTCGGCGCGCTCACTGTCGGCTTCAGGATCGGGAAGATCTTCAAGTGGTACGGCTAAGGCCTCTTTTATTTCTTCGGCCGTTCTGCGCCGGATAAAAATCGGGCTGCCGCGCCATTTTACTGTCATGCTCTGCCCCACCTCGACCGGCGTCAGGTCAACTTCTGTGGAGGAAAGCGCCAGCACGGAGGCATCCGGGTTCATCTGGTCGATAAGCGGCCAGATGGAAAAAGCAGTAGCAGCGGCAAAAGATCCGGTTGCTATATACAAAAAATCTCTACGGGTGGTATCAGACTGATCGGTATGAGCCACGTTTCTCCCCTTCTCATGGAAAAACAATGATAAGTTTAGTTTTTAACCTGACGGTCAGTATCGCAAAATTCTTTGATTCTGACGATAATCAAAAGCAAAGATGAAAACAATTCCGGTTCGTCAGATTTGCGAACTTCTTTTGGCACTCTTGGCCTATAATGTCCAGTACCCAAACCACTTGAATTAAAATGTCACACAGGCAATTGCCTAATTGCCACGCTCCTTAACAATGTCGAAGCATTTCACCATGCGAATTGCCCTTTATGAACCTGATATACCGCAAAATACCGGCACGATTTTACGCCTTGCCGCCTGTTTGGGGCTTGCTGTGGATATTATCGAACCGGCCGGATTTGCAGTGAGTGATCGCGCTTTCAGACGCGCCAGTCTCGATTATCTCGATCATGTCAGCATTGAGCGCCACCAGTCTTTCAGCCAATTTGATGAAAACTTCAGGAAAAATGATGCCAATCGCCTGATCATCTTGACCACAAAAGCTGAAATTCCCTATACAGAATTCCAGTTTTCGCCGGACGATACCTTACTGCTCGGCCGCGAAAGCGCGGGCGTTCCCGATAATGTACACAAAGCAGCAGATGCACGTATTATTATTCCAATGACAAAAAATTTACGCTCGATCAATGTCGCCGCCGCCGCTGCCATGGTCGTGGGAGAAGCTTTGCGGCAAACCGGTCAGTTTCCACATCAGCAAAATCTGGCTTAAAGAGTTTAGTTGGATAAAGGGCAAAAATAACATGAGCGAAAATGTTCAATTAGAACAGCAAAAACATTCTGCGCGCGACTGGTTTGAAGGTCTGCGCGACGAAATTTGCCAGGCCTTCGAAATTCTCGAAGATGCACTCAGCGGTCCCCAGGATGACCGGCCCGCCGGGCGGTTTGTCCGCACGCCCTGGTCACGTGCTCACGGTACCGGCGGCGGCGGTGTTATGTCGATGATGAAGGGCCGTGTATTCGAAAAAGTTGGGGTGCATACGTCCACTGTCTTTGGCGAATTTCAGCCCGAATTTCAAAAACAGATTGACGGTGCCGAAGAAGATCCGCGTTTTTGGGCCAGCGGCATTTCCCTGATCGCCCATCCGCAAAACCCCCATGTGCCGACGGTTCACATGAATACCCGGTTTGTAGTCACCACCAAGAGCTGGTTTGGCGGCGGCGCAGATCTAACGCCGGTTTTGAATGATCGCCGCATCCAGGGCGACCCCGATGCGCAGGATTTTCATGCGGCGATGAAATCAGCCTGCGATCCCCATGAGGTCGCCGATTATCCGCACTTCAAAAAATGGTGTGATGAATATTTTTTTCTGCCTCATCGCCAGGAAATGCGAGGTATCGGCGGAATTTTTTACGACCATCTCAATTCCGGCAACTGGGAGAATGATTTTGCCTTCACCCAGGATGTCGGCCGGGCCTTTTTAAACATTTATCCCAAGTTGGTCGCCCGCAACATGAACAAACCCTGGAGTGAAGCCGAACGCGAGGAACAGTTAATCCGACGCGGCCGTTACGTTGAGTTCAACCTGCTCTACGACCGCGGCACGACCTTCGGCCTCAAGACCGGTGGAAATGTAGATTCGATCCTGTCATCAATGCCGCCCGAAGTGAAATGGCCGTAAGCGCAACCCGGCGTTTAAGAATAAACATTTCTTTCACAGGCCGAAATCCCTTGTTAGTTAGGCTTGGGGTATTTAATCTCATGCAGGGTGATCGGAAATTATTGCAGACAGGGGGAAGTAATGTCAAACAGACCTGCCAAATCCAAAACACCAGAAGTATTGCCAGATGAAGATCTCGATCAGGTAACCGGTGGCAGCAAGGAAACGCCGGGCTCGACAACCAAAACCGTCAAGTCCAAAACTCTGACTACCAGGGAAAAAGACAGCATTATTGTTGCATCCGGTGGTGGCAGCGGAATTTAGCCAAAAAATTGTTGCAGTTAGGAGCATGTTATGCCGAAAAAACCTGCCAAATCCAAAACACCAGAAGTATTGCCAGACGAAGATCTCGATCAGGTAACCGGTGGCAGCAAGGAAACGCCGGGCGCAACAACCAAAACCGCCAAGTCCAAAACTCTGACTACCGGGGAAAAAGACAGCATTATTGTTGCACAAGGTGGTGGAAGCGGAATCTAGCCGGAAATTACCAGCCCCCAAACGATAGCCGGGGAAACTGACCGGCGATGTCAGAGCAGGCAGGGCGCAGCTGCTCAAAATGAAGGCAGATTAAAATTCAACGCCAATACCTGTTGGAAGTTGCTGGACAAAGTTAGGTCTGCTTTACCCGCCCGGCCACCAAATGTTGTTTGAACCACTCAATCGCTGCATGGCTGGTTTTGTCAAATTGTTCCACGTAAGGCACAAAATGGCCGCCTGAGAGCAACAACAGCTTTTTAGGATGAAGGGCGTGTTCATAGGCATCAAGCGCCAGGTCCGTTGGCGTCACCGTATCCTCAACAGCAACAACCATAAGCAGTGGCGTCGGGCTAATTCGCGATACCCACGTTCCAGGTTCATATTCCCGCGCCATCTCGGCAGACCGCAGGGTAATTTCATTAACATAGGCCGGTGCACGCTCGATGCTACCCATAAAAAAATCCCAACTATCTGCCCCTGGAAGCGCGCACGGTGTGGTCTCATCTTGCGAAACCACTGGAATCATCATCGGCGATTTGCCTAAAAATCGGGCCTCACGATCAGCGTTGAATGCCGCCAGAACTTTCGGCAATTGATCAGCCCGGGTTCGGCGGCTGGCGGCTATTGGCCCGCTGATTGTCGGAACCTGCGCGACGACACATTTGACGCGACGGTCAATCGCGCTGACCATGAGAACATGGCCGCCGCTGTAGCTGGTGCCCCAAACGCCAATATGCTCACGATCAACCTCCGGCAGGGTGCAGGCAAAGGTAATCGCGTGACGATAATCCCGAACCTGCCGGACCGGGTCAATTTCCTGACGCGGC
>JAJFHR010000194.1 GCA_021775515.1 Hyphomicrobiales bacterium
GCCTGGAGTTAACGGATCTGCTTTAGTTCACAGCATCCTTAAGGGCCTTGCCGGCTTTGAACTTCGGGTTTTTCGAAGCGGGGATATTTATTTTCTCCCCAGTTCTTGGGTTGCGGCCTACGGAAGCTGCGCGATGGGCAACGGAGAACGTTCCGAACCCTACCAGGCGCACTTCATCGCCTCCCTTCAAAGCATCTGCAATGCAATCGAGAGTGGCTTCAATCACCTGCGTTGCATCGGTTTTCGACAAATCTGTATCTGTTGCTACTTTTGAAATTAGATCATTTTTATTCACGTCAGGTCTCTCTTCCTGGTTGTTAATCCCGCTGATTCGTACGCGTTACGAATATGTCCCATGCTCATTACATTTTCGGCAGAAATGCAAGAGTTTTACGCACACATTTGTTAGAGCTGGGAATTTGAAAATTTTGAAATTTATTATGATTTCAGGAAATTTTGCAGCGGATTGATTTTTAAAAACCACTACTTGTACGGGCCATGTTTTTTTTTGGACAGTTGAATTTACCAAGCAAACGAGGGAAAGCTGATATTCAGCCTTCCCTCATTTTATGGTTCAAAATCAAATATTTAGTGCGCTGTTGCACTCGACGAGACACCGTCTTTTGCGGCCAAAGCAGCTTGCTCAGCCAGATAAGTATCTTCGTCCCAGTCGATAGCTTCAGGCCTGCGGACCAGTGCATGTTTGAGCACATCATCCATAATTGATGCCGGTATTATCTCCAAACCGCTCTTAAGATTTTCGGGGATATCCACTAAATCTTTGACGTTTTCTTCCGGAATGAGCACTGTTTTGATACCACCGCGCATGGCAGCCAACAGTTTTTCTTTCAATCCACCGATCGGCAGAACTCTGCCGCGCAAGGTAATTTCGCCGGTCATAGCGATATCTTTGCGTACCGGTATACCCGTCATCACAGAGACAATAGCTGTAACCATTGCAACACCGGCCGAGGGGCCATCTTTAGGGGTTGCCCCTTCGGGTACATGAACATGGATGTCCCTACGATCAAACAACGGTGGTTCTATGCCAAAATCAACCGCCCGAGATTTGACGTAGGAGTTTGCTGCAGAAATCGATTCCTTCATCACATCCCGCAGATTGCCCGTCACGGTCATCTTGCCCTTGCCCGGCATCATAACACCTTCGATGGTGAGCAACTCGCCACCAACTTCCGTCCAGGCAAGTCCGGTAACCACACCAACCAGGTTTTCTTCCTCAATTTCACCAAAGCGGAATTTGGGAACTCCAGAATAATCCTCGAGATTTCTGACAGTGACTTTGATGCTGCTTTTTTTACTGGTCAAAAGTTCTTTGACTGCCTTACGCAACAACTTGGCAATTTCACGCTCAAGATTACGCACGCCGGCTTCCCGGGTATAACGATGAATGAGCTCAAGGAGTGCCTTATCCGTTATTTCCCATTCACCCGCTTTAAGACCATGGCCTTTAAGTTGGCTCGGAATAAGGTGACGTTTGGCAATTTGAACCTTTTCATCATCCGTATAACCAGCAATCCTAATGATTTCCATCCGGTCCATAAGTGCCGGCGGAATGTTCAAGGTATTTGCCGTCGTCACAAACATTACATTCGAAAGGTCATAATCAACTTCCAGATAATGATCATTAAAAGAGTTGTTTTGCTCTGGATCAAGCACCTCGAGTAATGCAGAAGCAGGATCTCCTCTGAAATCCGCCCCCATTTTGTCGATCTCGTCCAAGAGAAACAGCGGATTGGTATTTTTGATCTTTTTCATTGACTGGATGACACGGCCGGGCATTGACCCGATGTAGGTACGCCGGTGCCCTCTTATCTCGGCTTCATCCCGGACACCGCCCAGCGACATCCGCACAAAATTACGGCCCGTTGCAGCGGCAATCGACTTGCCGAGGGATGTTTTACCGACGCCAGGAGGTCCAACCAAACATAAAATTGGGCCCTTGAGCTTATTAGTGCGCTGCTGAACAGCAAGATATTCAATAATCCGCTCTTTAACTTTTTCAAGCCCGTAGTGATCATTATCAAGCACCTCTTCGGCCTTGACCAAATCCTTCTTAACGCGGCCCTTAACACCCCAAGGGATGGATAAAAGCCAGTCGAGATAGTTACGAACAACCGTCGCCTCGGCAGACATCGGGCTCATTTGACGTAATTTTTTCAATTCAGCATGCGCTTTTTCGCGGGCTTCCTTAGAAAATTTCGTCTTTTCAATATTCTCTTCCAGTTCGGCGAGTTCGTCTTTGCCGTCTTCTGTATCACCCAGTTCCTTTTGAATGGCCTTCATCTGCTCATTCAAATAATACTCACGCTGGGTTTTTTCCATTTGCCGCTTAACCCGGCTGCGGATTTTCTTTTCAACCTGCAATACGCTTATTTCGCTTTCCATCAAGCTGTAGGCGCGCTCAAGCCGTGTGGTGATAGAGGGTATTTCAAGCAACTTCTGCTTTTCCGAAATCTTCACTGCCAAATGAGAAGCAATGGTATCAGCTAGCCTGGAATAATCCTCAATCTGAGACACAGATCCCAGCACTTCCGGTGGAACCTTTTTATTCAGCTTCACGTAGCTTTCAAACTGAGCAATCGCCGTGCGTGACAAGGCCTCCATTTCTTCATCCGGCCCCATCTCATCCGCTATGGTTTCGGCTTCGGCCTCATAATACTCCTCGTTATCGATGTAACGCAGAATACGGGCACGCTGACCGCCTTCCACCAGCACCTTTACCGTGCCATCGGGAAGTTTAAGCAGTTGGAGAACCGAGGCAATGGTTCCGATCTCGTAAATGTCATCGGTTGCGGGATCGTCATCGGCTGCACTTTTTTGCGAGGCCAGCAATATCTGTTTATCGTCGCGCATGACTTCTTCAAGCGCGCTAATTGACTTTTCGCGACCAACAAACAGCGGGACGATCATATACGGAAACACAACAATATCACGTAACGGCAGCACCGGATGAACCGATTTTTGACCCGTCAACTGAAGTGATTGCGGGTTTTCTCCGCTTTTATCCGTCATAATTACTATCCTGTTCTTAATTTTTAAATTGCCGCAACACTATACATTGCCGCACGCGAAGGCAGTATATCCTCCTCTCCGGTTCCGAAGCGGATGACGATACTCCCCTTTTTACTGCCTGGCGAGAATCACTCATGAGCCAAGCATTTACTCTCGCTTATTAGGTGGGGTGATCACGTTACCGAGTCAAGAGCCAGGCAACGCCGTTTTCCCCAAATGCAGCCAGGTCAGGCGCTTGTTTCGACTTCTTCTACTTTATCGGCATAAATATAAAGCGGCCGGGCATCGCCGTCGACAACTTCACCGCCAATAACAACCTCTTCAACGCCTTCAAGACCGGGCAATTCGAACATGGTATGCAACAAAATTGCTTCCATGATCGAGCGCAATCCCCGGGCGCCGGTTTTACGTTCAATCGCCCGTTTGGCAATGGCTTTGAGGGCATCTTCCGCGAACGAAAGATTGACATCTTCCATTTCAAACAAACGCTGATACTGTTTGACTAGGGCATTCTTCGGCGTCGTCAAAATCTGCACAAGTGCATCTTCGTCGAGATCTTCAAGAGTAGCCAGCACTGGCACCCGGCCGACAAATTCCGGAATAAGGCCAAATTTGAGCAAATCTTCTGGCTCCACGCCCTTCAACAATTCACCTGTCTGGCGATCATCTTCCGCTTCAACCGTCGCTGCAAAGCCAATGGAAGTCGATTTTCCCCGCTTGGAGATGATCTTTTCCAACCCGGCAAAAGCACCGCCGCAGATAAATAGAATATTCGTGGTATCGACCTGCAAAAATTCCTGTTGCGGATGTTTGCGCCCACCTTGTGGAGGAACACTGGCAACAGTTCCTTCCATAATTTTCAACAATGCTTGCTGAACACCTTCACCCGAAACATCACGTGTGATTGAGGGATTGTCCGCCTTGCGGCTGATTTTATCAACTTCGTCAATATAGACGATGCCGCGCTGAGCGCGTTCGACATCATAATCAGCTGACTGCAAAAGCTTGAGAATGATATTCTCAACGTCTTCCCCTACATACCCTGCTTCCGTCAGGGTCGTGGCATCGGCCATTGTGAAGGGAACATCGAGAATGCGTGCGAGTGTCTGGGCCAGCAATGTTTTACCACAACCGGTGGGGCCTATAAGCAGAATGTTGGATTTTGCCAATTCAACATCATT
>JAJFHR010000195.1 GCA_021775515.1 Hyphomicrobiales bacterium
TATTCCGAACACGGATTAGACGCCCTAATTTCACCGCTCGCCGGACATGTGTGCCAGTCGTTAATCGTGGAATGAAACTGTATGCCCGGGTCAGCCGAGGCCCAAGCGGCATATCCAACCTGATCCCATAATTCTTTCGCCCCGAGTGTCTTGGTAATCTCACCCGTGCGGCGCCCAACCAGGTTCCAGTCCCGGTCTTCATTCACCGCATTGAGGAACTCGTCGGTTACTCTGATCGAGTTGTTTGAATTCTGACCCGAAACGGTGCGGTAGGCTTCCGAATCCCAATCAGTATCATAAGTCTGAAACTCGATATCAGTATATCCCTGACGGGCAAATTGAATAACCCGGCGAATGTAATTATCTTGAATTTGAGCCCGTCGGGCAGCTTTCACCTCGCGCTTGAGAGCCGGATTTTTTTGCAAATCGAAACAATCATCACCATCAGCACTGCAGTTTACGCAGGCTTTCATAATCTGGCTTAGATGTTGGGAGCAGATTTTCGACCCGGTCACCAAAGCCGCCACTTTTTGCTCTTCTGTCACCTTCCAGCTGATGTATTCCTCAATGTCCGGATGGTCGATATCAACAACAACCATTTTTGCTGCCCGGCGGGTTGTTCCGCCCGATTTTATCGCCCCTGCCGCGCGGTCGCCGATTTTGAGGAAACTCATCAAACCGGAGGACTTGCCCCCGCCCGAGAGGTTCTCGTTTTCGCCGCGAATTTTGGAGAAATTTGAGCCGGTACCTGAGCCGTATTTGAACAATCGGGCCTCGCGTACCCAGAGATCCATAATACCGCATTCATTCACCAGGTCATCTTCAACTGATTGAATGAAACAGGCATGAGGTTGCGGGTGTTCATACGAGGTTTTTGAGCGGACGAGGTCGCCGCTTTCATAATCAACGTAAAAATGCCCCTGGCTCGGGCCGTCTATGCCATAAGCCCAGTGCAGGCCGGTGTTAAACCATTGCGGCGAATTGGGAGCGGCTTTCTGCGTCGCCAGCATAAAGCGCATTTCGTCAAAATAGGCGCGTGCATCTTCTTCCGTATCGAAATAATTGCCCTTCCAGCCCCAATAGGTCCAGGTGCCGGCAAGGCGGTCAAAAACCTGCCGAGAATCTGTCTCGCTGCCGTAGCGTTGATCCACCGGCAAGAGTTCCAGGGCCTCTTTATCTTCGACACTGCGCCACAACCAGCTTGGCACCGAATTTTCTTCAACCCGTTTGAGTTTTGCCGGAACACCGGCTTTGCGGAAATACTTCTGCGCAATAATATCGCTGGCAACCTGGCTCCAGGTGGAGGGCACCTGAATATCCTCTAGCCGAAATACGATTGAGCCGTCTGGATTACGGATCTCGCTATTTGCCTTGCGAAACCCAATGCCGCTGTATGGTGATCGTCCAGCGTCCGTGAAACAGCGTTCAATTCGCATTTATTTTCCTCTCTTTCGATATCTTTTGCACAGGAGTTTTAAAACCCACTAGAGCGTGCACGTTGCCACATCAGTCTTTTTCATGGACTTGGCCCGGACACAGCAACAGCGCTGCCCCTGGCTGCCCATTTTGCAAACCACACAACTCATAACAAAGCCATCAAGCCCCACAACCAAGCCAGACCTTACGACCTGCTACACCGTATTCGCGTTATTTTCGAGTGTCCCCCACAATGACAACTGTAGGTTTATTGGATGCCCTCTCAATAACCACGACACTAACGCGACTCGCATCTGCGCGTCAAGAATTAGTAGGTTTGCGCAGACATCATACTACATATAGGGGTTAACAAGATTTAAACGGCGATTTTTTCAAGTGGAATCATCACCATGGCCTGAGCTTGGCTGAGAATCGGGGGCAAACGCAAGCGCTAATCACAGCTTTAAACAGCCATTAATCGGTTGCAGATATAGTTGAGGTTCACGTGGGGTTAAGGCTGGCGAAGAACAGGGAATTTTTACGCATTGGATATCCACAGCAGGGCCTTTGGAAGGTCTTTGGAAGAGCTGGATGTTGTTCTCTTTGACAACAGTTTAGCGATGCAGAGATTGGTGCGCGGTATGCTCGGCTATATGAATATTGGCCGGGTTCGTGCGTTTGGGGATATCAACCTTGCCATCATGGCGATGCGGGACAGCCCCGCCGATCTATTTATTACCGATTGGGAGCAAAAGCCTGTGGATAGTTTTAAAATCCTTCGGGCTCTGCGTCACAAGCTCAATGAGCCGATATGTTATACGTCGGTGATTGTTTTAACGGCGTTCACCTCTGTCCACTATGTCAGAAGAGCGATGGCTGCCGGAGCGCATCAATTCCTCGCCAAACCGATTTCACAACAAACTCTGTCAGATCGAATTCTATGGGCCGTAAATGATGACCGGCAATTTGAGCTGGTCAATGATATATGGGCGATAGAAGGCGTCGGTGCTCTGGATTTTGATCAAAATTCTCGAAGCCAGATTATTCACGCTGGTAAAAATGCCAGGCGGAAGAAACCGATCGCCTCGAAGATTAAGCCTGTGGTTGAAAAACAAAAACAACCACAACCGCCAGCCGATGCGGAAAGCCACGATTTTGATACCTGGGAGATTTGACCGAAATCACGTCTCATAAATGTCAAATTTGCTATATAGCCAATAGAATTGTATTTATGAGCACACTCAATTCTGGACCGGTACCGAATCCAATGTCATATAAGAGACTTAATCCGGGCAACTTTGGAGCTTAGGGCACGTGAAACAATTTCTCTTGCAAATATTTACCTGGTGGAACGGTCAAACCATGGGTACGCGCTTTTATACCTGGCGCAAGGGCGAACTGGTTGGAAAAGATGAGTTCGGCAATACCTACTACAGGGAAAGCAAACGTGACAAACGCTGGGTTATTTACAATGGTGTTGCCGAAGCATCTGCCGTGCCGCCGGGCTGGAACGGCTGGCTGCACCATACTGTAGATGTTGCGCCCAGCGAAGAGGACTACCAGCCGCGCGCCTGGCAGCAACCCCATGAACAGAATATGACGGGGACACCGGCAGCCTATCGGCCGCAGGGCAGTGTTCTAAGTTCTGGTGAACGCCCAGCGGCTACCGGGGACTATAAGGCCTGGCGACCTGAGTAAGCCGGGAGAAGTGTGCTCGTGACGAATCAATCCACCGATGCGATCTTAAAAAACTGGTGCCTGGGCCAGTCTGAAACCCAAAAAATACTTACAAGAAATATTTAAGAGTGAGCTCTATGAAAAACAGTTTCCTTGAAACTATCGTCGGCGCCGTTGTCATTACAATAGCGGCCGTGTTTTTCATCTATGCCTATAAGACATCCGGGAAAACAACGGGAATAGCGGGTTATAATGTTATCGCAAAATTTGATCATATTGATGGGATTTCGACGGGCAGCGACGTGCGTATGTCGGGCATTAAAATAGGAACCGTTGCTGACCGCAAACTTGATACCAAAACCTTCCAGGCCGTCGTAACCCTGGCGATTTCAAACCCGGTAAGATTACCTGAAGATACAAATGCCAAGATTACCAGCGAGGGTCTGCTGGGAGGAAACTACATTTCGCTCGAGCCTGGCGGGAGTGAGGATTTTATCAAAGACGGCGGTGAAATAGAATTTACCACCAGTTCCATCGATCTCATCAGTTTGATTGGCCGCGCGGTATTTGGCAACAGCGGCGACAGCAAGCCCAAATAATGTCGATTTCCTTCGTAAAAATATGGGTTATTATTTGACTTCGCTCAAGCGATATATTTGCAAAAAACAATCTGTGGTAACTTCCATTTTGGCGCTCATGGTGCTGGCGTTGTCGGGGCCGTCGTATGCTGCAAAAATCAGCAATCCAGTCGCCGTATTTGCAGCGCTTGATAAAATCACTGCGGTAATAACCACTATCGAGGTGCCGATAGACAAAACGGTGAAATTTGGAACCTTAAACGTAACTCCTCGGGTTTGTTACACCAGACCGCCAACTGAGCCACCCCGCACTACAGCGTTTGTCGAAGTTAATGACGTACGCATAGATGGTGCGGAAAAACGTATATTCACCGGCTGGATGTTTGCCTCCAGCCCGGGATTACATGGTGTTGAGCATCCTGTTTATGATGTTTGGCTGACCAACTGCAAAACTTCTTCAGGCCCTGCATCCACGCTGAAGGAAAAAAAATCTCCCTGACGGTTCAAGGCCTGTGCCAGCAGCATATGATAGGCTTCGCGCGAGACTTCCAACGTGCCGAAACGCTTGAGATGATCGGTGACAAACTGTGTATCGAGCAGGGTGAAGCCGCCATGGATGAGCCGGGCCACCAGATAAACCAGTGCGACTTTGGAGGCATCGGTTTTCGTAGTGAACATGCTTTCGCCGAAAAAAGCTCCGCCCAGGCGAATACCGTATAGACCTCCCGCCAGTTCACCGTCCTGCCAGGCTTCGATTGTGTGGCA
This sequence comes from Hyphomicrobiales bacterium, assembly GCA_021775515.1. Lineage (GTDB taxonomy): Bacteria > Pseudomonadota > Alphaproteobacteria > Rhizobiales > JAJFHR01 > JAJFHR01. Next base: position 4,437 of record JAJFHR010000195.1, read on the forward strand.
ATGCCCCATTTTGAAAAGTTGGCTGTACAAACTGACAATTCGCTCATTAATCCAAGTTGAGGGTCGATCAGCGCTTTGCCGCGCACAGGCGTTGATGACCTCATCAAACGAGGTGTCTATACGGACTTGGAAGCGTTGACGCTTGATCGTGCGTATCAATCGTTTGGAGACATGAAAATCGCCCAACGGTAAAATTCCGCGCTTTTCCGGATCTATCCAATAAAGCGCGGGATCATCGTCACTCTCCGCCATTGGAAATATGCCGGCAGCATAGGCCTTAAGTAGAATTTCAGGTGTAATCGTCGACATTTTGTATTTTTGGAGCGTCTCAAAAACAAATTTCGCATAAGAGTGACAGCGGCGTCAGCTTTTTGCGAGGTAATTCTCCAGCCAGTGGATATCATAATCACCATTTATAATATCCGGGTTCCCGAGCAAATCAATAAACAGCGGCACCGTGGTTTCAATACCATCAATCACATATTCACCCAGTGCGCGGCGCAACCGCATCAAGGCATCCGTGCGGGTTTTTCCGTGCACAATCAACTTGCCGATCAGGCTGTCGTAATAAGGCGGAATTCGATAGCCTGCATAAACCCCTGAATCAACCCTGACACCGAGACCTCCCGGCGCATGATATGCCTCAATGGTACCAGGTGAAGGCACAAAAGTTCGGGGATTTTCTGCATTGATGCGGCATTCAATGGCGTGACCGTTAAAGGTGATATCGTCTTGACCAAATCCTAATTCGGCGCCTGCGGCGATACGAATTTGCTGCTGCACGAGGTCGAGCCCGGTAATCATCTCTGTTACTGGATGCTCAACTTGCAGTCTGGTATTCATTTCGATGAAATAAAATTCACCATTTTCATAAAGAAATTCAATTGTGCCAACGCCGGAGTATCCCAGATCAGCCATGGCCTTCGCCACCGTATGACCAATTTCGTTTCTCTGCTCGGCGTTAAGAGCCGGGGAAAAGGCTTCTTCCCAAACTTTTTGATGGCGGCGCTGCAAAGAACAGTCGCGTTCACCCAAATGCACGGCATTTCCCTTGCCATCACCCAGCACCTGAATTTCAATATGGCGCGGCAGCCGGAGAAATTTCTCCATATAAAGCGTATCATTGCCAAAGGATGCCATCGCCTCGGCACGAGCAGTGGACATGGCATCGGAAAGCTCCGAAGCGCTGTTAGCAACCTTCATGCCGCGGCCACCGCCGCCGTGGGCTGCTTTTATCAGGACAGGATACCCGATTTCATCGGCCAGTTTCAGCGTCTCTATTTTATCAGAAATCGCACCCTTTGATCCAGGCACGACCGGAATGCCCAAATTTTTGACGGTTTCCTTGGCAATAATTTTATCGCCCATGATGTTGATATGTTCAGGAGACGGACCGATAAAAGTAATATTATGTTCAGCCAGAATTTTGGCAAAACCGGAATTTTCCGACATAAACCCGTATCCCGGGTGCACCGCATCTGCATTGGTAATTTCACAGGCTGCAATCAGGGCGGGAATATTTAGATAGCTCTTAGCGGCGGCCGGTGGACCGATACAGACGCTTTCATCAGCGAGGCGAACATGCATTGCATCTTCATCGGCAGTTGAGTGAACGGCGACCGTCGCGATCCCCATTTCGTGACAGGCCCGTTGAATTCTGAGTGCTATTTCACCGCGATTGGCGATGAGAATTTTGTCAAACATCTAGTCTCTAATCCTCAATCCCTATTCAAGGATGAACAGAGGTTCGCCAAATTCAACAGGACTGCCGTCATCCACCAGAATTGCGGTTACGGTTCCCGAGCGCGGAGCGGGAATCGGATTCATCGTCTTCATTGCCTCGACAATGAGGCAGGTCTGGCCTTCAACCACCTTGCTGCCGACGTCAATAAACGGTTTGGCTCCCGGTTCTGGGGCCCGATAGGCGGTGCCGACCATGGGAGAATTAACCGCATTAACAGCGGTATCAATATTATCGACTTTATTCGCCGCCGAAAGCGCCGGAGCGGCGGTCGCAGGCAAGGTGGCAGGGGGGGCAACCGGTTGTGCATTGATTGTCACATTCCGAGCCACCTTGATGCGCATACCTTCATGTTCAATTTCCAGTTCGCTCAAGCCAGTTTCATCAAGAAGCTCCGCAAGGTCCTTGATCAATTCCCTATCGACGGTTTTTTTCTTAGCCATATATTGCTACGCTCATCATTGTCGTTCGTTGCCGGTTAGCTGCCTTTAAGGTGAGCCAGCAGAGCCCGAAGGGCCAACTCGTATCCGTTTGCCCCAAACCCGCATATCACGCCTAGAGCTACGGGAGAAATAAAACTGTGATGCCTAAACTCTTCACGTTGGAAGATGTTTGATAAATGAACCTCAATTGTTGGGACATGAGAGGCTTTAATCGCATCAAGAAGTGCAACTGACGTATGAGTGTAGGCCCCGGCATTCAAGATAAGACCATCACCTTTTTGACCAGCTTCCTGGATCCAGTCAACCAGCTTGCCCTCAACATTGCTTTGGCGAAAAAGAATTTCCAAGTCGTGTTCTGCGGCAAATTTCAGGCACGATTTTTCAATATGATCCAGCGTCGTCGAGCCATATACATCCGGCTCTCGTGTGCCGAGCAAATTAAGGTTGGGTCCGTTGAGTATGTATATCGATTGCGTCATGTATTGAAATGAGGGTGCTACGTCAGTGCCGTTTCGTTGATAAGACCGTACATCTTATTGAAATCCGCTAGATTCGGCACGACTTAATTGCCGGTCAGCTCCCCTTGGCGCGAACAAGGGCAATCTGACGCGCCAGTTCCTCAAAACCCACCGCACCGCCGATCACTTTGTCACCAAGCACAAACGCCGGCGTCCCGTTAATACCTATGGCGCTGGCAACCTGCTGGGCAGTCGCGATTTCCTTGGTGATGT
>JAJFHR010000196.1 GCA_021775515.1 Hyphomicrobiales bacterium
CGCACGGGATCTCCCGCTTTTGGCACACCGGAATATACTTTTGGTGCCCAGGCTTCGGGTCAACTCGCCCGCCGTTATGGGTTGCCCTGGCGATCGTCAAACGTCAATGCCTCAAACGCGCCTGATGCCCAGGCTGCATACGAATCGATGATGTCGCTGTGGGGAGCCATGACCGGGCATGCAAGCGTCGTCAACCATGCCGCCGGCTGGCTCGAGGGCGGATTGGTCGGTTCGTACGAAAAATTTGTCCTCGATCTTGAAATGTTGTCCCTGATGGTATCCTGGGCCACACCACCGGCGATCAATGAAGAGGAAATCGGCCTTGATGCCATTCGCGAAGTGGGCCCCGGCGGACATTTTTTCGGCACCTCTCATACACTGGAACGTTACGAAAAGGCTTTCTATCAACCGTTGGTTTCGGATTGGAACAATTACGAGAACTGGACTGACACCGGCGCCAAAGATGCGACCAAACGAGCTGCGGAAATTTGGAAAAAAATGTTGTCGGAATACCAGGCACCGGACCTCGATATTGCCGTGCGCGAAGAATTGGAAGAATACGTCAGCCGCCGCAAGCGGGAAATAGTGGCGTCGCGATGAGCATTTATGCAAACATCTGTGCGTTCAGCTGCAGCGGTCTTTCAATTCTCGCACCAATCGTAATGAATGAACAATACCTCAGGGAAACCTTATGACTATACACACAAGAGTTGCGGTAATTGGCGGCGGGGTGGTTGGTTGCTCCATTCTCTATCATCTTGCCAAGGCGGGGTGGACGGACGTGCTATTACTGGAGCGCAGCGAGCTGACGTCGGGCTCTTCATGGCATGCCGCAGGAAACCTGTTTGCCCTGACCCGGCCGTCAAATGCCCAACGCCTGCAGGTCTACTCGATAGACCTTTATGCCAAGCTTGAAGAAGAACTCGGCCAGTCAATCGGCTTTCACCGGACAGGTGGATTACATTTGGCCGCATCCAACGACGAAGTCATAACACTTGCCAACAATCGCGCTCGCGCCCGGCGCAACGGTGTCGAGGCCGAATGGATCGATTTTGAAGATGCCAAGGCAATGGCGCCCATCCTGGATACCACCAGTCTTAAGGCAATTCTGTGGGAACCCAAAAAGGGCTCGGTTGACCCGTCCTCGGCAACCCACGCCTTTGCCACGGCAGCGCGCGGGCGTGGCGCTAAAATTCGCAGGCACACGCCGGTTACAGCGACAATCCCCCGCCCAGACGGCGGCTGGATCGTAACAACGCCGGAAGAAGATATTCACGCCGATTTTATTGTCAACGCAGCCGGCTTATGGGCACGTGAAGTCGCAGCTTTGGCGGGTATCACCTTGCCGCTGATGCCGGTGGAGCATCATTACCTGGTAACTGAGGAAATTCCCGAGATCGCGGCCATGGACAAGCGGCTTCCGGTAATTTCCGAAAGTGAAGCGGCCTATTACTCACGCCAGGAGGGTAACGGTCTTTTGCTGGGGGCCTATGAAAAATCCTGTCATCATTGGGCGGTCGACGGCACTCCGCTCGATTTCGGCCATGAGCTTCTGCCTGATGATCTGGAGCGGATGGAAGCTAATTTCGAGACCGCCTGCGACCGTATGCCGGCGCTTGGCCGTGCTGGTGTAAAGCGGGTTATCAACGGCCCGATGATATTTTCACCTGATCTTGGCCCGCTCCTGGGCCCGCACCCCGATCTTAGGAATTACTTCTGCGCCTGTGGTGTGATGACCGGCTTTAATCAGGCTGGCGGAATTGGCAGGACAATTGCCGAGTGGATCATTGCAGGCGAACCGGAAATGGATCTGAATTTCTGGGACGTTGCCCGCTATGGAAAATGGGCCTCGAAAAAATTCACGTTTGAGCGCACCAAGTATTATTACGAAAACCGTCAGGAGAGGCCATTCCCACACCTTGAGAATTCATCGGGCCGGCCGGTTCGCACTTTTCCTGCCTACGATCTTCAGGCTGCCAAGGGTGCGGTGTTCGGTATGAACAATGGCTGGGAGCAGCCGCTGTGGTTTGCGCCTGCGGGCATCGAGCCGCGCGACATTTACTCATATAGCCGTCAGAACTGGTTCGACGTGGTTGGACGTGAATGTAATAACGTGCGTGAAAACGTCGGCGTGTTCGAAATCTCGACCTTTGCCAAATACCGCGTCACCGGTCCGAGTTCCGAAAAATGGTTATCGCACTTGTTAGCCGGGCGCATTCCAAAACAGAGCGGACGCATAAGCCTATGCCCGATGCTTTCTCCCTCGGGCAGAATAATCGGCGATCTGACGGTAACCCGTTTGAACGATGAAACTTTTATGTTATTTGGCGCCGGCACCATGCAGGGCCAGCATATGCGTTGGTTCATGTCTCATGCAATCGACGGTATTGCTATTGAAAACCTCTCCGATCAATGGGCCGGATTGATGATCGCCGGGCCGAAGTCACGTGCGCTGCTTGAGCGAATTTCCTGGCACGAGAATGTCTCGAATAACATGTTCCCGTTCCTGACAGCACAACGGTTGGAACTTAAAGCAATGCCACAGGCATTGTGTCTGCGGCTGTCGTTTGCTGGCGAACTGGGTTACGAACTTTATGGTCCGGCACAGTTTCAACGTGCGCTTTTTTCGTCAATTCTGGCAGAAGGCGAAGATTTGGGGATTGCACCGGCTGGCGCGCGCGCGCTGTCAAGCCTGCGAATTGAAAAAGCTTTCCCATCCTGGGGTCTCGACCTGTCCCCGGATTATACGGTGATGGAGCCTGGTATCGATTGGACGGTTGATTGGAGCCGCGATAGTTATATAGGTGCCGATGCCAGCCGTGTCGCCCGTAAGGCCGGACGCAAAGAAATATTCACTTCGCTGTCGATAGCGGCGCAGGATGCGGATTGCTCCGGCGGTGAACCCGTTTTTCGCGATGGTCAATACGCCGGTTACGTAACTTCGGGTGCCTTCGGTTATACCGTCGAAAAGAGCCTGGCGCTGGGATTTCTGAAACCTGAAGCATATGAGCCAAATGCCACGATTGAAGTTGAAATCAACGGAACCCGGCGGCAGGGGCAAATCCAATCCGGTCCCGCCTACGATCCAAAAGGGGAAAAAATGCGGGACTAAACAAATCGCAACCGCGAAAACCCCTCAACGCACTTGAATCATTTTTCGGTTGCTTTGCAGCGGCACGGCTTGAAATAGTCAGTCATTACCGGAAAATATTAAATCCCGGCCACGGATAACCGAGGCCTGTTTTAATACTTCGCGGGTCTGCAAAACAGGTTTGTGTATGATATTCGATGCGAGTGTATTATAGATAAAATCCATCGATAACGGATGAATTCGAGGGAAAAGCAAGAGGGAGGAACTATCGCTATGACTTATAAAAAATTCCTAACGGGTATGGTTGCCGGATTGGCGCTCTCCTTGACGGCAATATCCGCTCAGGCGGGTGCAGTGCTGGACAAGGTGATGAAAAATGGAACCATCACCGTTGCTACTGAGGCCAACTGGGCGCCGCAATCTTTCATCAATGACAAAAACGAGTTGGACGGATTTGATGTCGATGTCGCGAAAGGAATTGCCAAACGCATGGGTGTGAAGATCAAGTTTGTTACACCTGCCTGGGACATCATCACAGCCGGCAACTGGTCTGGACGGTGGGACATGCACGTTGGATCCATGACGCCGACTAAAAAGCGGTCTGAGATATTTTCATTCCCCGGGGTTTATTATTATACGCCGGCCTCAGTTGCTGTGCATAAAGACAGCAAGGCGAAATCATTCAAGGACCTTGACGGAAAAGTGGTGGCCGCCACTACAACGTCGACCTATGAGCTGTATCTCAAGAGAGATCTGACAATTGACGCAGCTGGTGTGCCGGAATTCAAGTATCAGCTTAATCCCGGCACAATTCGCTCGCTCGATAATGTCAATACTTCGCTCGATGATCTGAGGCTGGGCGATGGCGTTAGGGTGAGCGCTGTTGTTGGATCGTTGCCGAGTTTTGTCGAGGCGAAGAAAAACGGCTATCCGATAAAAGTTCTGGGTGATCCGGTCTTTTACGAGCCGCTTTCTGTGGCAATCGAGCGTGGCGATGACGAGTTGGCGAAAAATATCTCGGCTGCCGTAACCGCTATGAAGGCAGATGGGACTTTGAGCACGCTTTCCAAAAAGTGGTACGGCGTCGACTACTCATCGACCAAATAATGCTAAAATACCCGGTGGCCTCTTGGGTCGCCGGGGTTGGTGGATTGGGGGAAAATCACATGATTGAAAGAGTACCGTTTTCGCCGTCGGCAAGGAATCATGGTGTTGAATGATTTGGTAAAAAGCACGCTGGCTGTTTCCGTTGGGTTTGTCTGTGCTTTATCCTGATACGGTTGAAGGGGATATACTGGTTCACAAACCCTGGTTTGTCGCCAGCATGTTTGCCGCAGTTTTTGTAATTTTTTTCGCCCTTGATCTAACCGGCACGATTTTTGGCGACCTGATGCGCCCGGCAATCGGAGAGCCGTCACAGAGCGGTTTGTATGGTCGTTTTGCCGTAGCTTTGGTCACAGCGATCCTGTTTGTACTCAACCTTGTGCTCATCGGATTTCTGCCGCTTGGTGCCCAGATTGGTGTGGTCTGGGTGGAATTGCTGGTCTTGTTTCTCAGTTTTTTCTACACCTTCAATCTCAGCTTTTCGTTCATTGCCCAAAAAGTACCTTTTATGGTCACCCAGGGCGTATTCACAACACTCTATGTCTCTGCTGTTTCAATTTTCATAGCCTCGATAATTGCCATAATAGGCGCCGTCGCGAAACTGTCCACCAATGGTTTTGCCTATGCGATTGCCAGCTTTTATACCTCGTTTTTTCGCGGCCTGCCGCTGTTGATGCAGGTTTATCTGATTTATCTGGGACTTCCGCAACTCGGCTTCGTCGTTGATGCGGTTCCAGCCGGCGTTATGGCGCTTTCGCTGTGTTATGGCGCTTATATGACGGAGATTTTTCGTGCCGGAATTCAGTCTATAGACCGCGGTCAATGGGAGGCCTCGCGTTCCATTGGCTTTGGCTTTGCCCTGACCATGCGCAAGGTAATCCTGCCGCAGGCATTGCCGGTGATTATTCCGCCGACCGGCAACCAATTCATTGCCATGTTGAAAGATTCATCGCTGGTTTCGGTTATCGGCGTGTGGGAATTGATGTTTCTTGCCCGCACGCTGGGTCAAAAAACCTTCCAGCACATGGAGATGCTGATTTCAGCCGCGCTGATTTACTGGATGTTGTCGATCTGCCTGGAGTTGATTCAGTCCCGCATTGAAAAACATTACGGCACCAGGAGCAGCAGATGAGTGAGGTCATTATCAATGCCGAGGGCGTAAACAAATGGTACGGAAAATTTCAGGCGCTCAAGGATATTAACCTGACCGTGCATAAAGGTGAACGGATTGTCGTTTGCGG
>JAJFHR010000197.1 GCA_021775515.1 Hyphomicrobiales bacterium
CGTCGATAACGATTTTCTTGGAGGCCCCATTGAATTGGTAATGATATTATATAAGTGAAATCTTGGCAAGGTTAACTGATTGTTAACCTTGTTTACCAACACGTTTTTGAGCTTAGTGATTCTTTTGTATCAAGAAGGCGAGTTTAAGCGGAAAAACAGCTTAAAGATCAATTATTTTCAGATCCTGTTGAGTTCAATACCGGGAGGCAAGGAAATTTAATTCCAGCGTATGCGGATCAAAGATTGCAGGCTAGGCTTGAATGGCTTGTCTGATCAAATCAGTTTGTAGATTTCTATCTTGCCGGCGCGACCCTTGATTTCACGCCTGCCTGCTGAGGCTTTGTCAAATTTACCTGAAAGCTTTTGCCCACAATCACTGCTGATGAGGATTGCGACTTCGGTATTGGGCGGGAAAACCTCCTTGGCCAGTTGCTCAAGCCGTTGCCCGATGTTCACGGTATCTCCGATAATCGTATAATTGAGCCTGCCGGGTGCGCCGATATTGCCGACAACCGCTGGTCCAGAATGAATGCCGATGCGCAACCGTATCGGCGGCTCCCCATTTGCCCGACGCCTGAGATTGTCGTTGTGGATGGATGATTGTATCGCCAGCGCCGTGCGGCAGGCACGATCCGCCTGGTCATCCTGATCTTCCGGTGCACCCCAAAAGGCCATCACAGAATCACCGATGAACTTGTCGACAGTTCCTTTCTCCGCCTCTATGCAAGCAGCAACCAATGTAAAATGCTGATTGATGAAAGCGGCCACCTCTCGTCCTTGTAATTCTTCGGAAGCTGAAGAGAAGCCGACAATATCGGTGAACATAACGGTGATATCGCGCACCGCTGATATATCCTGACCGACGGTCGTTCCCTGCTTAACCAGGCGTTCGACAATTTTTTTTGGAACATAAACTTCAAACCAGAGCAGTGCTCTTAACATGGCGTTGAAAGCGGAGGACTGATCGTTGAGTTCGCGGAAGATACTGTTGGGCAGAAAGCCGACTTTGGAAATGTCGAGACTGCGAATGCGATTGGTTACTGCTGAAAATTGTACAATTGGGCGAGCGATACGCCGGCCAACCATTACAGCGGCAATTAAAGAGATTAAAAGAGCTATCAAGCCGGCAAGAAAAGACAGCTTCATGCGCTGAATTTCCTGGCTCACGGCGGCGGCCTGAAAATAAGTGCCAACAATAATTGGCTTGGGTCCAAAGCCAACTAGGTTCTGATAGATAAAAATATAGGTGTCGTTGAATATCTCAAGCACATGGCCATTAGTTCCGCGTGGCATATCCAAACTGAGTGCATGACGCCCGGATTTTTTCCAAATTGCGGATAAAACCGGATCACTGAACCCCGCTAAGGCGGGCAAGGGTTTTTGGCTCGACCTATTAGCATAGCCGGTTCCAAGCAACCAATGGGCTAAAACCTGATCCCGGCCATATAGTAAAAAGCGCTGACCATCTGAGCTAAGACTATTATCGGCGACAAATTGCGATAGCTGTTGAATGGAAACAACGGCAACAATGACGCCCTTGAACTTTTTGTTTTCAATTACCGGTTGAACATGGTTGAGGTAGGTTTTTTGAAATTTTCCCTGCCAGACAGGCGGTCCCCAACCTGGTTTAAGGGACCGGTTTTCCAGAACCTTGGCAATTATCGGATCGCGCGAATAATCAATCGTTGTGGTCCCTACTTTATTGTCTTCCCGGCCTGCTCCGAATGACTGCAAATTTGTATCGATATAAATGATCGCCTCGACCTGCGGCGCGGCTGCAAGTGCACCTGTTAACAAGGTTGCAAACTCTTGGCGATTGTTCAGATTGACTTCACCATTTGCTATACGTTCAGCGATAAAACTGGTTTGAAATTCCGCCGGCTTAAGGTGCGTCTTAAGCTGATTTGCAGCGGCACTGACAGCTTGATGAGCATTTTGGCTGAGCAGCGTGAACGTATTTTTTTGCGCCAGCCAAACACCAATGCCAAGAACGCTGCCGACAGCTATCAGCATTAAGAGGCCGATTGAAATCGCCAGAGTGGATGTTATGGGCAGGCGCCCGTTCCAACGGGGTCGGGTTTTTTTCTGGGCCGCGGGAAGTGGGGAGGTTTTAGCGGCGCCCTTCAATTTTTTTGCGGTCATGCCGTGCGCCCAGTCGGTTATTTTATCGACGCCTTTTCCCTGGTCTTGAACTCCTGATGCAGAGATTATCTGGCCAGGTTATTGTTTTCCCGGCTAACCATTATTATTTGCACGGCCAACCATCCGAGGGTTTGACCGATGCGGGCAGTCTGGTGTTTTTATCACCGCAGGCCATATCCATTTGATGTTGAACCAGGCCGGTAACCGTGCTGAGATCAACGCCCTCAATTTTCGTCCGATACATGAACGCCTGTGACAGGTTTACATTGTTCAGGTTGGCTTTTAGGAAACTTGATCGTGAAATATTTGATTTGCTGAGATTAACACCTGACAAATTCGCGCCATTAAAATTCGAGCGCAGATAATCTCCCTTGGACATATCTACCTGGTTGAGGTTGGCACCTGCGAATTTGCTGCGCTGGAATTCGGATTTGAAAAGATTTGCTTCCATGAGGTTGGCTTTTTCAAAATTGACGCGGCTGCCGAAGGCGCGCTCGAAATTAGCCTTGGTCAGCTTAGCCCCCTTGAAGCTGACCCGGAAAACCTCTGAACCGCGGAAATCTGTTTCTGCCAGGTTTGCCTTGGCGAAACTGGTGCCGGACAGAAAAGCACCCATGAATTTGGAATTTTTCAAGTTCGCGCCGCCGAGCATCAGGCGCTCCTTGAAACACTTTGACCAATCCATTCCGACACCTGGATACTGGCTGCAAGCGGCCTGAGCCTGAGTAGACAAGACACCAAACACAAGGAGAAGCAGTAGAGTGTATTTCATTTGCGACCCGGCCAATTGCTATTTCATTCACATGATAACACCTTCCCCAAGTATGCCTTGATATACTGCACCGGTCCAACACAATGTTGGTTTATGGACAAGGAAA